>DATBAA010000182.1:0-9218 GCA_036271755.1 Myxococcales bacterium
GCCGCCACCACCGCGGGGCTGCTCGTCTATGGCAGCCTGCACGGGCTGACGCTGGCCTTCGGCGCGACGCTCCTGGGCGTCTGCATCGACTATCCGATCCTCTACCTGAACCACCAGGTGCTCGAGCCCGCGGCGACTCCGCTGAAGACCCTGCGGCGCATTCGCGGGGCGCTGCTGCTGGGCGCGCTGACGACGCTGGGCGGCTTCGCGGGGCTTGGCTGGACGACCTTCGCGGGCATGCGGCAGATGGCGCTCTTCGGCACGGCAGGAATCCTGGGCGCGCTGGCCGCGACCTGGTGGCTGCTGCCGGCGCTGGTGCCTCCGGAGCCGACAGCCGTCCCGCTGCATCGCAAGCTCGCGGACAAGCTCGGCTCGCTGCTCGAGACCATGCGCGGCAAGCGCGGGCTGCTGGCGGTCTTGCCGATCCTCGCGCTGGCGCTCTGCGCTGTTGGCCTGCCGCGGCTCCGGTGGGCCGACGACCTCTCGTCCCTGCAACGGCCGAACCCCAAGCTGCAGGCCGAGGACGAGCTGGTGCGCTCGCGCGTGTCGCTGATGGACTCTGGCCGCTTCATCCTGGCCGTCGGCGCCAGCGAAGAAGAGGCGCTGCAGCGCAACGATGCCGTGCACCGGCGGCTGCGCGCCACCTCGCAGCTGGAGGGCTTTCGCTCGCTGCATGACCTGGTCTTCTCGGCCGATCTGCAGCGCCGCAACCTCGCGCAGCTGCCGCCCGATCTGTTCCAGAAGACTACGTCTGCGTTGGCGGCAGAGGGCTTCGAAGCCGCTGCCTTCGCGGGGTTCGAAAAAGCGCTCGCCAATGCGCCACCGCCGCTGCGGCTGTCGGAGGTGGTCGACTCGCCGCTGGGCGATCTGGTCAGCCCCTTCCGCGTCCAGCTCGAAGGCCAGGTGGGCCTGCTCACCTTCGTCCGCGGCGTGCGCGATCCGGCGGCGCTGCGAGAGCTGCTCAAAGGCATCGACGGAGTCACCTGGTTCGACCAGGAGCAGTTCTATTCGCAGGCCTACGGCCGCTATCGCGCCAAGGCGCAGCAGCTGGTGATCGCCGGAATGATCTTCGTCTTCGCGCTGCTCTTTCTCACCTATCGCAACCTGCGGCTGACGCTGGTGGCGGGCGTTCCGGCCGTGCTCGCCGCCGCCACCGCGCTGGCCGTGCTGGCGCTGGCGGGCGTCGAGACCAACCTGCTGCACGTCGTCTCGCTGGTGCTGGTGCTGGGCATCGGCGAGGACTACGCCATCTTCCTGGTCGCCCACGCCCGCGACCCGCGCGAGCTTTCGGCCAGCGCCATGAGCGTGCTGCTCTGCTGCCTGTCGGCCGTGCTCAGCTTCGGGCTGCTCGGGCTCTCGGAGATTCCCGCGCTGCGGGCCATCGGCCTGACGGTCGGCCTGGGCATCCTCTTCTCTTTGATTCTTGCACCTACCGCGCTGGTGCTGGCAGGACGGGAGCCACGATGAAGAAGTTGCTCTTGCTGCTCCTTGTCGCCTGCGCGGCGCCGCGTCCCAAAGAGTACCCGGGCACCTTGCTGCCGCCTGCGCACACCGCGGGCGACTTCGTGCGCACGCAGAAGCTTGTGGCGCACTTCCAGGGCCAGACGCGCTCCATGGACGCGGTGCTGCAGAAGGAGGGCGACCTGCTCACCCTCATCGGCATGACGCCCTTCGGCAGCAAGGCCTTCGTGCTGCAGCAGCAGGGCGTCGAGGTGAGCTTCAAATCGTATGTCGCGTTCGAGATGCCGTTTCCGCCCAAGTACATCTTGCTCGACGTCCAGCGGGTCTACTTTGCCGGCCTGGACGGCGCGCCGCTGCCCGACGGCGAGCACACGGCCCAGCGCGACGGCGAGCAGATCGTCGAGGCCTGGCAGGGCGGCCGGCTGCTGCGGCGGACCTTCACCCGGCTCTCGGGAGACCCGGCGGGCGCGATCACCGTCACCTACCAGGGCGGCATGGCGGGCGGCATCTCTCCCGCGAAGATCGAGATCGACAACGGCTGGGTCGGCTACCAGCTCTCGATCAACACCGTCCAGGAGCAGCGGCTCTAGTAGAGTCTCGCGCGATGCGTGTACCCGTGACAGCCTATGCGCTCTGCAACGCCCTGGGCGCGACCACGGCAGAGGTGATCGATTCGTTGCGCCAGGGCCGCTCGGGCCTTGCGCCCTGTCCGCTGGAGGTGCCCTTCGCGACCTTCTCGGGCGCTGTTCCAGAGCCGCTGGACCCGCCCGGGCCGTCGCTGCAGGCCTACGACACGCGGCTCTTGCGCATCTGCCTGCGCAGCCTCGACGAGCTGCCCTTGGAGGCGCTGAAGCGCAAGCGGGGCGCGGACCGCGTCGCCATCATCCTCGGCACCAGCACCGCCGGCATCGCCGAGACCGAGCGCGCCTGGGGCGTCCGCAAGCGCACCGGCGCGCTGCCGCCCGGGTACGACTGGCGCCGCCACCATGCCTGCGGCGCGCTGCTGGAGGCCGTGCGGGCGCGCACCGGCTTCACCGGGCCGGGGTTCATCGTCTCCACCGCCTGCTCCTCCAGCGCCAAGGCCTTCGCCAGCGCCCAGCGGCTGCTCGACGCGGGCCTCTGCGACGCGGCGTTGGTGGGCGGCGTGGACAGCCTCTGCCAGACCACGCTGCGCGGCTTCCAGAGCCTGGAGGTGCTGGCCAAGGATCCCTGCCGGCCGTTCGCGCAGGACCGCAAGGGCATCAGCATCGGCGAAGGTTGCGCGCTGGCGCTGCTAGAGCGCGACGGCGAGGCGGCCGCGGCGTTCCTGGGCGCTGGAGAGACCTCGGACGCGCACCACATGACCGCGCCGCACCCGCAAGGCCTGGGCGCCAAAGCCGCCATGGAGGAGGCGCTGCGCAGCGCGGGCCTGACCGCGGCCAATGTCGATCACGTCAACGCCCACGGCACCGGCACGGTCTTGAACGACGCCGCCGAGAGCCTGGCCATCCGCGCGCTCTTCGAAGACAAGGTGCCGGTCGTCTCCACCAAGGGCTACACGGGCCACCTGCTCGGGGCGGCGGGCGCCACCGAGGCGATCTTCAGCGTCGTCGCCCTCGAGCAGGGGTGGATTCCCGCCAGCCTGGGCGCGGCTCCGCTCGATCCGTCGCTCGGCATCTGGGTGCCGCAGGAGATGCTGACGAGGCGCTCGCGCGTGGTGCTGAGCAACTCGCTGGCCTTCGGCGGCAGCAACGTCAGCCTCGCTTTCGGGGCGGGCGCGTGAGGCCGGTGCACGTGCTCGGCTTCGGCGTCTGGAGCGGGACTGGCGAGCCCAAGGCAGCGCTGATTCCGCCCAAGCTCGCCCGCCGCACAACCGCTCTCTCCCGCATGGCCGCCGAGGTGATGGAGCAGGCCGCGGCCGGCAAGGATCTGTCGAAGGTGCGGACGGTGCACGCCAGCGCCTACGGCGAGGTGCGGACGCTGGAGGCGCTGCTCGACATGCTCTACGACGACGGCATCCTCTCGCCTGCGCGCTTCCACAACAGCGTCCACAACACCGCCGCGGGCCACCTCTCCATCGCGACGGAAAACCGCGCCTTTTCCACCACCGTCTCTGCCGGCGCGGACACGGTGGCCATGGGCCTGCTCGAGGCGATGGCGCTCCTGCAGGACGGCGGCGAGGACGTGCTGGTGCTCTTCGCCGACGAGGCGCCCGGGCCATTTGGCCTCGAGCCGTTCCAGTCGCTGGCGGTCGCGCTGCGCCTCTCGGCCAAAGCTGAAGGCTCGCTGGGGCTCCTCGGGCCGCCGCGGAGGGCCGCCGGCGTCTGGCAGCCGCCGGCGGAGGTCGCCCACAACCCGGTGGCTCCTGCGCTGGCGCTGATCGAAGCTCTCCAGGCGCGGCGCTTCGGCCAGGTCGCGCTCAACGGCTGGGCGGTCGAGCTGAAACAGGGCCATCCGCCAGTTTCCGAGCTGGTTCCACACAAAGCTCCGATGATCCTCATCGACGAGGTCCTCGAAGTGCACGACAAGTCGCTCACCGCCCGCGTCCGGCTGACCCCCGAGTCGCCCTTCATGGAGCATGGCCGGCTGCCGGCGCTCATCACCTTGGAGTACATGGCGCAGAGCATCGCGGCCCTGGCGGGCACGAGGAGCCGGGCCAAGGGAGAGCCGGTCAAGCTGGGTTTGCTCATGTCTTGCAGGGAGATGCAGCTGGAAGCCGAAACCCTGGCCGCGGGCGACGAGCTGATCGTTCTCGTCAACGAGGTGTGGAGCGATGAGAACGTCGGCAACTTCGATTGCTTTGTCAGGCGCGGCGATGAGATGATTTCCAAAGCAAGCCTGAGCGTGTTCCAGGGGGACTTGGCCGTGGAGAGAGCCGGATGACCGTTCGTGCCCTCGTCACCGGGGGAAGCCGGGGCATCGGGGCGGCCATCGTCGAGGCGCTGGCGCGGGCAGGACATCCGGTGATCCTCAACTATCGCGACAAGCATGAGTCGGCGCGTGCCGTGAAGGAGCGCGTCGAGGCAACCGGGGGAGAAGTGCAGCTGGCGCAGTTCGACGTGACCGACGGCAAAGCCACGGCAGCGGCCATCGAGGGGCTGCTGGCGGACCCGCGCCCGATTGGCATCGTCGTCAACAACGCGGGCATCGCGCGCGACGCGGCGTTTCCCTCGCTGGAGCAAGACGACTGGAGCGCGGTGCTCAGCACCACGCTGGACGGCTTCTACAACGTCACCCGGCCGCTGGTGATGCCGATGGTCCGCCGCAAGTGGGGCCGCATCATCAACCTCAGCTCGGTCTCGGGCATCGCCGGGCAGCGCGGACAGGTGAACTACTCCGCCGCCAAGGCCGGCATCATCGGGGCCACCAAGGCGCTGGCGCAGGAGCTGGCCAAGCGCAACATCACCGTCAACGCGGTCGCGCCGGGGCTCATCGAGACCGACATGATCGCGGACGCGCCGGTGGACCGCATCCTGCCGCTCATCCCCATGCAGCGCCTGGGGCAGCCGCACGAAGTGGCCGACGCGGTGGCCTTTCTCGCCAGCGAGCGCTCCTCCTACATCACGGGCCAGGTGCTGGTCGTCAACGGAGGGCTGCTTTGAACCCGCGGCGGGTGGTCATCACGGGCGTGGGCGTCGCCAGCCCCATCGGCAACGAGCTGAACGCGGTCTCGGCCGCGCTGCGCGAGGGACGGCATGGCATCGCCGCCATGCCCGGCTGGTCGGCCCACGGCAACCTGGCCACGCGGCTGGCGGCGCCGGTGAAAGATCTCGACTTCGCCAGCTACAACCGCAAGACCACGCGCACCATGGGCCGGGTGGCGCTGCTCTCGGTGCACGCCTCCGACCAGGCGGTGCGCGACGCGGGGCTGACCAACGACGAGCTGTCGTCGGGCAGCGTCGGCCTCGCCTACGGGTCTACACACGGCAGTAGCTCGGAGCTGGAAGAGTTCTGCCGGACGCTCTTCCGCAACGAGAGCCTCAAGGGCTTGCCGTCGACCTCGTATTTGAAGTTCATGAGCCACACCTGCGCGGCCAACCTGGCGCTGCACTACGGCATCACGGGCCGCATCATCACCACCTGCGCGGCGTGCGTGAGCTCTTCGCAGGCCATCGGCTACGGCTACGAGGCGGTGAAGTACGGCTTCCAGGACGCGATGATCTGCGGCGGCGCGGAAGAGCTGCACTTCACCCACGCGGGCGTCTTCGACATCTTGTACGCCACCTCCAGCGGCTACAACGACCGGCCCGAGATGAGCCCGCGGCCCTTCGACAAGGCGCGCGACGGCCTGGTCATCGGCGAGGGCGCGGGCACGCTGGTGCTCGAATCGTACGAGCGCGCCTTCAAGCGCGACGCGCGCATCTACGGCGAGGTCATCGGCTTTGGCACCAACTGCGACGGCCGCCACATGACGAACCCCTCGGCGGAAGGCATGGCGGGCGCCATCCGGCTCTGCTTGAAGGACGCGGGCATCTCGCCGGACGACATCGACTACGTGAACGCCCACGGCACCGCCACCGAATTGGGCGACATCGCCGAGAGCGCCGCCACCGCGCAGGTGCTGGGCGCGCGGGTGCCGTTCAGCTCTACCAAGGGCTACACGGGCCACACGCTCGGAGCCTGCGGCGCGCTGGAGGCGGCCTTCTGCCTCGCGATGATGCGCGACGGCTTCCTCGCGCCGGGGCGCAACCTGGAAGCGGTCGACCCGCGCTGCGCCCCGCTCAACTATCTGCAGGGCGCGCCGCGGGCGGCGAAGCCGCGGACGTTGATGACCAACAACTTTGCCTTCGGCGGCATGAACACCTCGCTGCTGCTCCGCACCGTATGAACCTGCCCGGCTCCTGCGACGTCACCATCCTGGGCGCGGGGCCGGCCGGCTCATCATCAGCCGCCTTGCTCTCGCAGGCAGGCTTCTCCGTCGTGGTTTTGGAGAAGGAGCAATTTCCCCGCTTCGTCATCGGCGAGAGCCTGTTGCCTCGCTGTATGGATCTGCTGACGGAAGCGAACCTGCTCGAAGCGGCGAAGAGCCGGAACTACATCGTCAAGCGCGGCGCGCTCTTCCTGCGCGGCGAGGAGCGCTGCGACTTCAACTTCGCCATGCAGCACACCAAGGGCTGGGAGTGGACCTGGCAAGTCCCGCGCGCCGACTTCGACCAGACCCTGGCCGACGCGGTGGTGGCGCGGGGCGTGCCCTTTGCCTGGAAGCACGAGGTGGTGGCGGTGGACTTCAGCGGCCAGCCCACCGTGACCTATGTCGATCCGGACGGCGCGCGGCGCAGCATCCGCAGCCGCTTCGTGCTCGACGCCAGCGGCTACGGCCGGGTGCTGCCGCGGCTGCTCGACCTGGACAAGCCCTCGGGCTTTCCGCCGCGCAAGGCCGTCTTCGCGCATATGAAAGGCGACTGCCGCAAGCCCGGTCCCGACGAGAACCGCATCTGGATCTCCTGCGAAGACTCCGGCGCTTGGACGTGGGTCATTCCCTTCAGCAGCGGCCTCACTTCGTTTGGCGTCGTCGGCGGGCTCGAGTCGTTCGAGGGCTACCCGGCGCAAGCCGCGGAGTGCCTGCGCGCCATCATCTCGCACCCGAACTACGAGCGGCTGCACGAGGCCTCCTTCGCCTTCGAGCCGCGCACCATCAGCGCCTACGCCTGCACGGTGAAGAAGCTGCACGGCAAGGGCTTCTGCATGGTGGGCAACGCCACCGAATTCCTCGACCCGGTCTTCTCCTCGGGCGTGACGCTGGCGCTGGAGTCGGCCAACCGCGCCTGCAAGTCGCTCGTCCGCGAGCTGCACGGCGAGACGGTGGACTGGGAGACGGACTATGCCGGCTACATGCGCCGCGGCACCGACGTCTTCCGCACCTACGTCACCAACTGGTACAGCGGAACCTTGCCGCGGCTCTTCTTCGACACGGGCGACCACGAGCAGGTGAAGAACATGATCTGCTCGGTCCTGGCGGGCTACGTCTGGGACTCGAGCAATCCGTTCGTCGCCTCGCACGAGCGCAAGATCGCGCAGGTCGCCCGGCTCACGGCCTGAGCCGTGGCGCGCCTCGCTCTGCTGCTGCTGGTCGTTTCCGTTGCAGCCGAGGCGCAGCCGGCGCCGTCCGCGCCGTCGGGGGTGGTCCTGCCCGCCACCCTCGAAGGCGTCGTCGTCGATCGCGCGGGCAAGCCCATTCCGCGCGCGGCCATCTCCGGCGAGACCACCAAGACCGAGAGCGACGCGGAGGGACGCTTCTCGCTGAGCATCATCCCGCCCGCGGACGGCGAGGCGGCGGTGATCACCGTGATCAAGCAAGGCTTCGACCCCGTGGTCTTCGAGGAGCAGGTAAAGCCCGGCGAGACGCGGCAGGTGCGCTACCAGATGGGCAAGGCCGCGCTGAGCGCGGTCATCACCGGCACGCGCCAGCTGCCGCGGCTGCCGTCGGTGGAGCGCGAGCCCATCGTCAGCCACTTCGACGTCACGCGCTCGGAGCTTTCGCACACGCCGGGCGCCATGGAGGACATCAACCGCGCCATCGCCAACCTGCCGGGCGTGGTGGCCGATCCGGATCTGCTGGCGACCTTGTTCATCCGCGGCGGCGCGCCCGAAGAGCTGGGCGTCTACCTGGACGACGTGCCGCTCGACAACCCGCTGCACCTGGGCGGCTTTGCCAGCGTCTTCAACCCGATGCTGATCGAATCGGCCGATCTCTGGGCGGGCGTCACGCCGGCGCGCTACGAGCCGTCGCTCTCCGGCGCGATGGAGGTGCACTACCCGACCGTCACCGCCGACCGGCTGCACTTCCAGGCCGACCTCTCCATCCAGACGGCGAAGGTGCGCGTGGACGCGCCGACCGGCGTCGAAGGGCTGACGGTGGTGCTGGCGGCGCGGCGCAGCTTCTTCGAGGCCTATTTTGCCGCGCTGCACGCGTTTGGCGTCATCGGCGGCAACTACGTGGCGCCCGAGCTGAGCGAGTACTTCGCGCGGGTCATCTACAAGCGCGGCCGGCACCTCTTCACCGCCACGTACTTGCTGGCGCTGGACGGCTTCACGCTCGTCGACGATCCCAATTCGCCGGCGCTCTTCGGCTTCGACGGCGGCGTGTCGCTCTCTCACGTGCTGCACGTCACCTCGCTGCGCGATCGCATCGACCTGGGAGACCTGCGCGAGCTGACGGTGACGCTGGCCGCGACGCACGATTCGGACTCGACCAGCGTCACCGGCAGCACGCCCTTCGCGCGCGACGAGAGCCGGCTGGATTTCGTGGGCAGCGCGAATCTGACCTTGCCGTTCAATCCGGCGAATCGCCTGCGGCTGGGCGCGCAGATTCGCCGCCAGCGGTACGACCTGCACGGCGACGTGGCCGACGAGCGCGGCCTCGCGCCCTGGATCGCGCTGCCCATCATCGACACCGGTGAGCCGGACGTGGCCATCAGCCCGCGCATCCTGCGGACGCTGGTCGCGGGCTACGCCGAGTATTCCTGGCGGCCCTGGACGCCGCTGGCCTTCGAGTTGGGCGGGCGGCTCGAGGACGCCGCGGGGACGGCCGTCTACTCCACCCGCTTCGCCACCGCCTTCGAGCTGCCGGTGAAGACGGTCTTGAAGGCAGAAGCGGGAATCGCCACGCAGCTGGCCGCCGATCCGCTGCTGCTCGACGCCGCGTACGGCAACCCGCGGCTCTTGCCCGAGCGCTCGCGGCAGCTGGTAGTGGGGTTGGAGCAGCCGCTGCCGTTCCGGGCGCTCTTGCGCATCGAGGGCTATTCGAAGTGGCTCGACCGGCTGGTGGTGAACCCCGA
>DATBAA010000183.1:0-9431 GCA_036271755.1 Myxococcales bacterium
GGCGGGCGGCGGAAGGGGGCCGGACGGCCGAAGGGTGAACGCGTTTCACACGATTCACGGCCGGCGTTTTCGCGGACAATGCCGTCGCACGTCACTCTGCGGGTGCATGAAGACGTGCCGAGCTTGCGATCGTCGCGGAGATTTGCCGTCGTCCGGCGGAGCTTCAATGCGCTGTTGGGACGGCAGTCGTTTCGCCTGGTGAAGTTCTCGGTGTTGGGCAATCACCTGCACCTCATCGTCGAGGCGGACGACAGCGGGGCGCTCTCACGCGGGATGCAGGGGCTCAATACCCGATTGGCGAAGGCGCTCAACAAGATGCTTTCGCGCAAAGGCGCGCTGTTCGCCGACCACTACCATTCGCATCTGCTGCGCACGCCCACCGAGGTCGCGCGGGCGCTCGCATACGTGCGCGAGAATGCGTGCAGGCACTTTGGCGAGCTCGAGCGCGACGACTACGGCTCAGACCACTCCGAATGGAGTGGTCTGCTGGCTTCTCCGACCGGGTGGTTGCTCAGCGTCGGGTGGAAGCTCGCCGGGCGGCGAAGAGCAGCGCTGGCGTGAGTCAGTGCTTCTTGCGCTTGCTGCGGTCGAAGACGTTTTGCGTTGGCTCGGGCGGGACGTAGCGCTGCGAAGGCGTGGGCGGCGGACGCTTCGGGGCCACCGGCGGCGGAGGAGGTGGGGGCGGCGCGGGGCGCTTGCCGGGCTGTGAAGTGGCCGGCGGCTGCAAGGCAGGCAGCGCGGCTTGCACGGCCGGCGGAGGCACCGACGCAGGCAGCGCGGGTGCCACGGGTACGTCGTCCACGCCCGCATCCGCAGGCGCTGCATTTTCCGCGGGCGCGGCCGATGGATCTTCCGGCGCGGCGGCTTCGATGGCCTGCGCCACCAGGTTGGCCGTGGCCGGGTCGACCCTGGGCGGCGGCGGGGCCGAGATGGCCTGCGCAATGGCGCCCTCGTCGGTGGGCCGCTGCGCCACGGCGCTCGCGAAGGGCAGCGCCGCCTTGGGAATGGGCGACGGCGGCGTGATCAGCGGCGGGGGCAGGTCGCGCGCGAAGGGCAGCGGCGAGACCTTGGGCAGCCCCGCCGACGGCGGCGCCTTCTGCGGAGCGGGCTGCTTCGCGCCCGGCCCGGGCACCTTCACCACGCGCCGCTCCACCTGCGCCTGGCCGCGCGAGGCGGCCTGCGAGAGCGCCGCCATCAGCTTCTGCGGATCGCTGCTGAACACCATGGCCCGCGAAGGACCCACCTTCTCGTCGGTCACCGCCAGCAGCGCGCGAATGCCCGCCTCGGCCGTGAGCTTGGACGGTAGGTGCAGCGCTGCTTCCTGTACGCCGGCCTCGGCGATCTTCCGCAGCCCGTCGGCGAGCCGCTGCGAGAGCGCCGCCTCGGTCTGACCCGCCGGCCCCAGGCCGAAGAGGAAGAGCTTGCGAAACCCCAGCCGCGAGCCGGGCGGCGTCAGCACGGCCTCGCCCGCCTCGCCGGTCAGCGCGCCGCTGCGCAAGAGCCGCGACAGACGCCCCTGCAGGCGCCAGTCGGCCAGGCCCGCGAGCCCCGTCAGCGGCCGCTCGTCGGCGCCGATGAAGAGGCAGAGCGACTCCGCGGCCGCCTGGTCGATGGCTTCCAGCGTCAGCGGGAAGAACGACAGATCCATCAGGCCTTCTTGTCCAACTTTGGGGTGGCGTCAGGCAAGGGCTGGTGCGCGATGCGGTCGAGCACGCCGTTGACGAAGGCCGACGACTCTTCGGAGCCGAACTTCTTTCCCAGCTCCACCGCTTCGTTCAGCGTCACCCGCAGCGGCACGTCGGCGCGTCTGAGAATTTCGTAGACCGCGAGGCGCAAGATGTTGCGGTCGACCCGCGCCATGCGGTCGAGCTTCCAGTTGGTGCTGCTCTTCTGGATCAGCTCGTCGATGGCCCGCCGCTCGGACTGGACGCCGCGCACCAGCTCGTCGGCGAACTGCTCGGTCTCTTTGTCGGCCTCTTCGAAGTGGGCGAGGATGAGCCGCAGCGCATCGCGCGGGTCTCCGCCGGACAGGTCCAGCTGGTAGAGCGCCTGCAGCGCGCACTCCCGCGCTTTCGTCCGGGTTCCCACTAGGCGGCTCCGTCGACCGCGCGCAGCGCGGCGGATTGCTCGATGCAAGCGAGCGCAGCCTCGCGGCCCTTGTCCTTGCGCTCCTCGGCCTGCTGCTCGGTGTCGCAGGTGAGCACGCCGAACGCGACCGCCACCGGCTGCGGATTCGTACCCAGCTCCAAGGCGAGCTGCCCGAGCGCGCGCGTGGTCTCGGTGGCCAGGAGCGAATAGTGGTCCGTGCCGCCGCGGATGAGGCAGCCCAGGGCGATGATGCCGTCGACGCCGCCCTTGCGAGCCACCCGGGCGCAGAGCGGCGCCAGCTCGAAGACACCCGAGCAGCGCTGCGTGTCCGCGACCTGGGCTCCGCAGTCGCGCAGCGTCGAGATGGCGCCGCTCAAGAGCGCATCGACGATGTGCGGGTTCCACTGCGCCGCGACGATGGCGAACGTCTTGCCGCGCGCGTCCAGCTTCTTTTCGGCAGGCGAGTTCCGGCTCACGAAACCATCTTACTTCTTCGTGAGTGAAAGCAGGTGCCCCATCTTGTCCCGCTTCACTTGGAGGTAGCCCTCGTTCTCCTGCGAGAGCCCCGCCTCGACCGGCACCCGCTCGACCACCTCCAGGTCGTACAGCCGCTTGAGTCCGTCGATCTTCTTCGGGTTGTTGGTCATCAGGCGCATCTTCCGCACGCCCACGTCGCGGAGGATCTGCGCGCCGATGCCGTAGTCGCGCAGGTCGGCACGGAAGCCCAGCTTCTCGTTGGCCGTAACCGTGTCGGCGCCCTCGTCCTGCAGGTTGTAGGCCTTGAGCTTGTTGACGAGGCCGATGCCGCGGCCTTCCTGGTCGAGATAGACCAGCACGCCCTTCCCCGCCTCGTCGATCATCTCCAGCGCACGGCTGAGCTGCGGGCCGCAGTCGCAGCGCTTGGAGCCGAAGACGTCGCCCGTGAGGCACTTGGAGTGGACGCGCACCAGCACGGGCTCGTCGGGCGCCCAGGTGCCCTTCACCAGCGCCACGTGCTGCGCGCCGTCGACGTCGTTCTCGTAGGCGATGCAGCGCATGTCGCCGCCGAACGCGGTCGGCACGCGAGCCTCGGCGCCGCGCCGGACCAGCGCCTCGCGCTGCATGCGGTACTGGATGATGTCGGCGACGCCCAGGATCTTCAGGTCGTGCTCGGCGGCGAACTTCTTGAGATCGCCGGCGCGGGCCATGGTGCCGTCGTCGTTCATCACTTCGCAGATGACGCCCGCGGGTTGCAGCCCGGCGAGGCGGCAGAGATCGACGCTGCCCTCGGTCTGCCCGGCGCGGACGAGCACGCCGCCCTTGCGCGCGCGCAGCGGGAAGACGTGCCCGGGACGCACCACATCTTCGGGGACGGCGTTGGGGTTGATGGCGGCCTTGATGGTGGTCGAGCGGTCGGCCGCGCTGATGCCGGTGCTGACGCCCTTGGCGCCCTCGATGCTGACGGTAAATGCGGTGGAATAGGTGCTCTGGTTGTCGCTCACCATCATGGCGAGCCCCAGCCGCTTCACCTGCTCCTCGGTGAGGCTCAGGCAGATGAGGCCGCGGGCGTGCTTGGCCATGAAGTTGATGGCCTCGGGCGTGACGAACTCCGCCGCCAGCACCAGGTCGCCTTCGTTCTCGCGGTCGGCGTCGTCGACGAGGATGACCATGCGCCCCTTGCGCAGCTCCTCCAGCGCGATCTCGACCCGTCTGATGTTCTCGTCCATCTGGACAATCTCCAAGAGAGCCTCCGTCAGCGGAATTGTAAGAGCCGCGCGACGTGCTTGCCGAGGATATCGGCGTCCACGTTCACCTTCGCGCCCACGGGCTTCTTGCCCCAGGTGGTGGCCCGCAATGTCTCTGGGATGATGAAGAGCTCGATCAGGTCCGCACCGGGCAGCGAATTCACCGTCAGTGAAATGCCGTCCAACGCGATGGAGCCCTTCTCCACCACGTATTTCGCCAAGCCTTCCGGCAACTTCAGCGTAATCCGCTCGCCGTTGCCCACCTGCTCGCGCCTGGCGATCTCGCCCACGCCGTCGACGTGGCCCAGCACCACGTGGCCGCCCAGCCTGTCGCCCAGCGCCAGCGGCCGCTCCAGATTGACCGCGTCGCCGGCTTTCAATGCCCCGAGCGTGGTCCGCTGCAGGGTCTCCAAGCTCACGTCGGCCGCGAAGGCGCCGGCCGGCAATTCAATGGCCGTGAGACAGGCGCCGTCGACCGCGATGCTGGCGCCGTGGGTCAAGCCGGTGAGCCGCGTCGCCACCAGAAGGCGCATCCCCTGCGGGACGGCGGTGACGGCGGAAACAGAGCCCAGATCCTCGATCAAGCCGGTGAACATGATTTGCGCGCGCTTCCTACACCCATTTAGGTCCAGCGGGGTGAATTGAGTAAGATGCCCGGGCATCCAAGGAGCATGTCGATGACTGGCAAATCAGGGGGCGCGCTACTCTTGGCGGCCGTGTTGGCGGGGCTGGTTTCCGGACCCGCGCGGGCCCAGGAAGAGGTCGAAAATCCGAGCGAGGAGATGGCACCGCCGCCTCCGCCCGTCGAGGACGACACGCAGCCGCAGCAGCAGCAACAGGGGCAGCAGCCGGCAGCGTTCGGGCCGCCGGCGCAGGAGCCCACCCAGCAGCAGTTCGATGAAACGCTCTCGCAATACGGCCGCTGGGTGGACACGGCGGACTACGGCCGCGTCTGGGTTCCCGGCAACGTCGGCGCCGACTGGCAGCCATACACCGACGGCCAGTGGGTCGACACCTCCTACGGCTGGTCGTTCGCGGCCAGCGTTCCCTGGGGCTGGGCCACCTACCACTACGGCCGCTGGGGCTTTCGCAACGGCGGCTGGTTCTGGGTGCCCGGCTATCACTGGGCGCCGGCCTGGGTGGCGTGGCGGCACGTGAACGGCTACGCGGCCTGGTCGCCGCTGGCGCCGCGCGGGTTTGCTTATGGCCACAGCTGGCCGGGCTGGGTGGTGGTGCCGCACGCGCACTTCACCGCGCCCATCCGCCGCTGGGCGGTGCCGTCCAATCGCGTCGGAGTCATCGTGCGCTCGGCGCGGCCGGTGCAAGGCTTCGGCTCGCAGCGCTTCGTGCGGCCGGTGATGCGCGGACCGGTGGTGGTGCCGGGCCGCCGCGTCGAAACCAAACGGCATTAGAGCGGCTACTGTTCAGGCCGCAGGCGCAGGAGGACGTCTTCGCCGATGCGCTGCTGGTCCACGAGAGTGGCCTGCAGCGCATCGCGCATTTTGGACGGGCCTTTGAAGCCCGCCCAGGAGAGCGCGTCCGCTCCGGCGATGCGCGGCGAGATAAAGAGGCGCAGCTCGTCCCAGAGCTTCTCCTTCAAGAACGCGCCGTGGATCTGGGCGCCGCCCTCGACCAGCACAGACGTCAGGCCGCGCCCGGCGATCTGCTTCAGCACCTTCGGCAGAGAACCTGACAGCTGCAGCGTCTCGCCCGGCTCGCGCCGCATCCTGGCTCGCGGCGAGAGGCTGCCCAGCACGATGCGCACCGGATTGCGGCCGCCGGCCACGCCTCTCACGGTCAGCAGCGGATTGTCCGCCCGCGCGGTCCCGGCCCCGACCAGCACGGCATCCAGCTCATTGCGCCACTGGTGGACCAGCGCCCGCGAGGCCTCGGAGCTGATCCATTTCGAATCGCCGGCAGCCGTCGCGAGCTTCCCGTCGAGCGTGATGGCAGCCTTGAGAACCACCCAAGGCACTCCTTTGGTAACGAACTTGAACCACATCTCGTTGGCGGCATCGCACTCGTCACCGAGGATCTGGCGCACCTCCAAACCCGACCGCTGCAGCTTCCTGGCTCCTCCGCCTCCCACGTGCGGATTCGGATCGCGGCTGCCGTAGAAGACGCGCGCGATGCCGGCCGCGAGAATGCTCTCGGTGCAGGGCGGAGTGCGGCCGTGGTGATTGCAAGGCTCGAGCGTGACGTACAAGTCGGCGCCCCTGGCCTTCGAGCCGGCAGCTTTGAGCGCGTTCACCTCGGCGTGCGGCAGTCCCGCGGCGGCGTGATGTCCGCGCGCGACGATGCGCGAGCCTTTGACGACCACCGCCCCGACGATGGGGTTCGGATGAGTCCGCCCGCGGCCCAGAACCGCCTCGGCGAGCGCCACGCGCATGAGCTCTTCGGGCGTCACTTCTTGGGAACGGTCTTCCGCTCGGAGATGAGCTCTTTGAGCTCGCTCATGAACTCACCGAGGTCTTTGAACGATCGATACACCGAGGCGAAGCGCACGTAGGCCACCTCGTCCAGCCGCGCCAATTCGCGCATCACCGCCTCGCCGATGACCGACGTGGGCACCTCTTTCTCGCCCATCTCCTGCAGCCTGCGCTCGATGCCGTCGACCAGGGTCTCCAGCTGGTCAGCCGAGACCGGCCGCTTGTTGCAGGCGAGCTTCAAACCCTCCAGCACCTTCTTGCGATCGAAGCCTTCGCGGCGGCCGTCCTTCTTCACCACCATGGGCAGGATCTCTTCGACCCGCTCGTAGGTGGTGAAGCGCCGCTGGCACCCCAGGCACTCGCGCCGCCGCCGGATGACCGCGCCCTGGTTGGACAGGCGCGAATCGATGACCTTGTTCTCCAGCTCGGTGCAAAACGGGCACTTCATTTCGCCGCCATACTATCCGACTACCCACCCTCCCGCCCGTTTTTCAAAGGCTGCCTCTTCGGATCAACCGCAAAGCGCGCGAAGCGCGCAAAGGGTCACCAGCGAGAGCTCCCTCAAATCTCTGATTGGGCCTGAGCCCCACGCCGCCGAAAGCACAACACAACGCGTGAAGTTACACCGCTCAAGGCAGATGAAGATGGTGTCGCCGCGGCCCCTTTGCGCGCTTCGCGGTTGAAACGAAGAGGGAGCTCTAGACGAGGCGTTTGGCGTAGAGGGGGAACTGCTTGGCGAGGTCGCCGACTTCGCCGCGAACGCGGGTGAGCTCGGCCTCGTCGTCCGGCTTTTCCAAGACGCGGATGATGAGCTTTGCCACCGTCTTCATCTCGGCGGTGTTCATGCCGCGGGTGGTGAGCGCCGGCGTGCCCAGGCGCAGGCCCGAGGTGACGAAGGGCTTCTCCGGGTCGCCCGGGATCATGTTCTTGTTGGTGGTGATGTGCGCCTTCTGCAGCGCGTTCTCGGCGATCTTGCCGGTCAGCTTCTTGGGGCGCAAATCGCAGAGGATGAGGTGCGTGTCGGTGCCGCCGGCGACAAGGCGCAGGCCGCCTTCGATGAGCCCCTGCGCGAGCGCCTGGGCGTTGTCGAGGATGCGCTGCTGGTAGTCCTTGAACTCGGGCTTCAGCGCCTCGCCGAAGGCCACCGCCTTGGCGGCGATGACGTGCTCCAGCGGCCCGCCCTGGATGCCCGGGAAGACGTTGCTGTCCACCGCCTTGCCGTGCTGCTGCTTGCAGAGGATGAGGCCCGATCGCGGGCCGCGCAGCGTCTTGTGCGTGGTGGTGGTCACCGCGTCGGCCAGCGGCACCGGCGAGGGGTGCAGCCCCACCGCGACCAGGCCGGCGATGTGGGCGATGTCGCAGATCATCAATGCGCCCACTTCTTCCGAGATCTCCCGCAGCCGCACGAAGTCGAGCGTGCGCGGATAGGCCGAGGCGCCGCAGAGGATGGCCCGCGGCTTCATCTCCTTGGCCAGCGCGCGCGCGGCTACGAAATCAATGGTCTCGGTCTTGGAATCGAGCCCGTAATGATGGACCTCGAAGAGCTTGCCGGAGAAGTTGACCGGCGAGCCGTGCGTCAGGTGGCCGCCCTGGGCGAGGCTGAGGCTCAAGATGCGGTCGCCCGGCCGGAGCAGCGCGAAATAGGTGGCCATGTTGGCCTGCGACCCCGCGTGCGGCTGGACGTTGGCGTGCTCGGCGCCGAAGAGGGCCCGGGCGCGCTCGATGGCCAGCTCCTCGATCTTGTCCACCACCTCGCAGCCGCCGTAGTAGCGCTTTCCCGGCAGGCCTTCGGCGTACTTGTTGGTCAGCGTCGAGCCGGTTGCCTCTAGAACCGCCTCGGAGACGAAGTTTTCGCTGGCGATGAGCTCGAGGCCCTCGGCCTGGCGCCTCGTCTCTTCGTCAATGAGCCGCGCGACCTCCGGATCGACTTCACGCAGCGGCTTGTCGAATGCATTTAGCGCCATGAGCGGCGCTCATATCGCGCGCCCGGTCCATCTGCAAGAAGGGATGATGGCGCTCGTGTATGCGCCGGCGGCCGGGGCCGCGCGCGCTCTCTCTTACTGCTCGAACTTCTTCATGGCGATCACCGCGTTGGTGCCGCCGAAGCCGAAGGAGTTCGAGATGGCGATGTTCACCTTCGCCTCTCGCGCCTGGTTCGGCACCACGTCCACGTCGCACTCCGGGTCCTGGTTCTCGATGTTGATGGTCGGGTGGACGATGCCGTGGACGATGGAGAGCGCGCACATGGCCGCCTCGACCCCGCCGGCCGCGCCCAGCATGTGGCCGGTCATGCTCTTGGTCGAAGAGACGAGCAGGCCTTCCTTGGCGTAGGAGCCGAAGACGCTCTTGATGGCCTTGACCTCGGCGATGTCACCCACCGGCGTAGAGGTGCCGTGCGCGTTGACGTACTGCACGTCGCGCGCGGTGATGCCGGCGTCCTCCAGGCAGAGGCGCATGGCGCGCTCCGCTCCCAGGCCCGAGGGAGTGGTGATGTGGTAGGCGTCGGCGGTGGCCGAGTAGCCGGTGACTTCGCAGTAGATGCGCGCCCCGCGCTTCTGGGCGTGCTCCAGCTCTTCCAGCACGAGAATGCCCGCGCCCTCGCCCGGCACGAAGCCGTCGCGGCCCAGATCGAACGGCCGCGAGGCCTTCTCGGGCGCGTCGTTGCGCTCCGACAGCGCCCGCGGCTGGGTGAAGCCGCTGATGCCCAGCAGCGTGATGGTGGCCTCTGCTCCGCCGCAGATCATCACGTCCGCGTCGCCGTGCTGCAGGTGACGCATCGACTCGCCGATGGAGTGGTTGCCGGTGGCGCAGGCCGAGACGGGCGCGAAGTTCACGCCGCCCGCGCCGTGCTTGATGGAGATCTGCCCGGACGCGAGGTTGACGATGATGGACGGGATGAAGAACGGGCTGACGCGCTTGAAGCCCTTGTTGACCGCCGTGAGGTGAGTCTCTTCCAGCGTGGTGAGACCGCCCATGCCCGACCCGACGATGACGCCCGTGCGATCGCCCAGCGGCTTGTCGATGGGCAGCCCCGCGTCCTGCAGCGCGAGCTGCGCCCCGGCCAATGCGAACTGGATGAAGAGGTCGTTGCGGCGCGCCTCCTTGCGATCCATGTAGAGCGCGGGGTCGAAGCTCTTCACCTCGCCGGCGATGTGGCTGGGCAGCGCCGAGGCGTCGAAGCGGGTGATGT
>DATBAA010000184.1:0-7335 GCA_036271755.1 Myxococcales bacterium
TGGTTCAGCACATGCTGTTCGGCATCGGCTTTCAGACGCGCAAGACCGCTTTCCACGCGATCAATGACATGGCCAAGGAATGCGATGACCTCCGGCGACCAGCCGCGCGGGCGGTCATCGTGAAGGACAAGCGCGCCGACAACGCGCCCGCGCTCCCGCACCGGCATGTGCAGGACCGCCGCATCCTGCCGCTCATGCCCGTCTGCTGCCGAGCCTTCGGCGACCCAACGCGCCGTCCCGGATTGATAGAAGCCGCCGCCGTCAAGCGGGCTGAAGCCGACGCGGCTGAGCTGCAAAACCTCCCCTACGCTACGCGTCGCAACAAGGGTCATTTCGGCCATCGTTGTTATCTCCCGCAGCCTATCGCCCAGTTGCAGCAAGGCGAGGTGACGCGCTTCCGCCTCGCGCTGAGCTGTCGCTAAGACATCGCGCTCCGCAATCGCCCGTCGCATATCGAGGAGGATCGAGACCTGCCGCGCCAGGTTTCGCAGGCCATTCGCCTGCAGCTCGGTAAGGCCCGCGGGCCGCGGCTCGGTATCGATCACGCAGAGGCTGCCCAGAACCTCGCCGGTCACGGCATGGAAGGGCGCGCCGGCATAGAAGCGGATGAAGGGCGCGTTGGTGAGCAGCGGGCTCTGGGCGAAGCGATTGTCGCGCTGGGTGTCGGTGACCACGAAGAGCTCGTCGCCCGACTGCGGGCCGACGGCGGACTCCTTGTCGACGAAGCTGACCAGCGCCTTGGGCGTGCCGCAGACGGACGCCGCCAGCAGCGCCAGATCGTCGAAGGCCTGCTCCGAGCCGGTCTCGATGAACTTGGGCTCGCTCTCGGTGACGGGCGGCACGAGCTTCATCGCGAAACCCCGAGAATCTGCGAGAGCTCGCGCGGCAGCGTCATGGGGTCGAAGGGCTTGCGGATGACGCCGCGGGCGCCCAGCGCCAGATAGCGGCCCACCTCGTTGCTCTGCGCCTTGGCGGTCATGAAGATGACCGGAATGCGCGCCGTGACCGGGTCCGCGAGCAGCCGCGAGAACGTCTCGAGGCCGTCCAGGCCGGGCATCATCACGTCGAGCAAGATGGCGTCCGGCGGCGCGGCTTTGGCGGCGGCGATGGCCTCTTCTCCAGAGCAGGCGCAGAGCACCGACCAGCCGCCGATCATCGAGAGGCTCACCTCGGCGATGCGGCGGATGTCGGGCTCGTCGTCCACCAGCAGCATCTTCACAGCGTCTCCAGATCGCGGGCCAGCGCGGCCTTGGCCTGGACCAGCGCCGAAGTGATGTTACGCCACCAGCCCATGTCTCCGGTGCGCACCATCGGCAGCTGCTCCTCGATGCGGCCGCAGGCCTCGCCCAGCGTGATGAAGCCGTACGAGCCGGCGGTGCCGGAGATGCGGTGGGCGATGCGCAGCGCGGCCGTGTAGAGCTCGTCGTCCAGCGGCTTCACCCGCACCGCGTGCAGCGCGGCGCGCAGCTCGGCCAGCTTTCCCGGCAACACCGCGGCGTACTCGGCGCGCAGCGCGAGGATGCGCAGCTCCGCGCCCGTCTTCGAAGGCGTCCGGTCGAGGGCGATGTCGATGGCGTCGATGACCGCCGAAGGCTCGATGGGTTTGCGCAGCGGGTGCGCGCCGGCGCTCTTGAGCCGCTGCTCGTCGCGCAGGTTGCGGCGGAAGGCAGAGCAGAAGAGCGCAGGCTGGGTGCGGCCCGCGCGGCGCTGCTTCTCCAGCCAGGCCACGCCGTCGCCGTCGGGGAGCAGGCCATCGAGCACGAAGAGATCGACGTGCTCGCCGCCCAGCATCTTCTCCGCGTCGGCGGCCCGGCCCGCCTCCAGCACGCGATAGCCCTTCGCTTCCAAGAGCGGAGTCAGCAGACGCCGGAAGTAGACGTCGTCATCGATCAGCAGAACCGTGCTCAATGTCTCATCTCCCCCAGGTCAGCCTTACATGAACCGGGCCAACGATCGCGACTGGGGAACAGTTCGCGAGGCCGTGTCAAGACGACACAGGCGGGTCGCTTCGCGCCGGATCGGTCTGGACTGCTACAGTCGCCCCGATGGGTCGATCGATCTTCGCGCGCCTGCTCTTGATCATGCTGCCGGCTGCGCTGATTCCGCTGCTCGCGCTGGGTCTGGTCGTGCTGCGGGTCAACGAGATTGCCCTCAGCAACGTCTCGCGCGAGCTGCGCCTCGCCATCGCCTCCGACGCGCGGGCCGCCGTCCGCGACGAGCTGGGGCGGGCCGCCGACGAGCTGACCTCCGTCGGCCACATCTTGCTGGGCGAGGGAGGAGACGGCTTCGCCGGCGACGGGCGGAGCGCGCAGGCGCGGAGCATTGGAGGCGAGGGCACCGCGCGGCGCATCGAGATGGCCGGGGCGCGGGTGACGGCTTCGTCGCTCTTCGACGCGGTGGTGGTCTACGGCGTGGACGGCAAGCGCGCCGGCGCCATCAAGGCCCGCGAGGCCAAGGATCCGCAGAGCCCCGAAACGCTGGACGACGCTACGCTGCAGCAGCTGGGCAAAGGCCATCTGGTGCCGGGACAGGCGCGGGGCGAGGCGCTGGACGTCTTCATGCCGGTGCAGATCATGGGCGTCCTGCGCGGCGTGGTCTTTGCGCAGCTGCACTTGAAGCCGCTCTGCGCCGCGCTGGGCGATCTGGGAGAGCAGCGGCTGGGCTCGCGCGACGCGGTGGTCATCCTCGATTCTCGCAGGCACGTGGTCGCCGCCGGCAACGAGTCGCTCATAGGCCAGGACTTCACCGGCCGCGGCATCCTGGGCGTGCTCAAGGAGGTCTCGTTCGGCAGCAGCTTCGGCGCCTCGCCAGAGTTCAAGGACGGCGGCCGCGAGATGCTGGGCGCGCTCGAGACCATTCCCGAGCTGTCGTTTGCCGCCGCGGCCGCGCAGCCGCGAGAGCTGGCCTACGGCAGCCTGCAGCTGGTGCGCAGATCCGTTCTGGCGGCGCTGCTCCTGGCGGTGGTGTTCGCGGCTCTGGCGGGCATCCTCGCGGGGCGCTGGCTGACGCGGCCGGTGCGAAGGCTCGCGGTCGCCACGCGCGAGCTGGCCGAGCAGAAGTTCACCGGCGTGGGCCCCGAAGTGGCGGGCCGCAGCGACGAGCTGGGCTCGCTGGGCCGCGCCTTCGACACCATGGCAGCCGACCTGGGCGCGGCGCGAACGAAGCTGGTGGGCGAGACGGAAGCGCGCGCCTCTTTGTCGCGCTATCTCTCCCGCGACGTGGTGGAGATGATCTTGAAAGAGCCCGGCCGCCTGCGGATGGGAGGCGAGCGCCGCGAGGTGACGATCCTGTTCAGCGACGTGGTGGCCTTCACCCGCCTGACGGAGTCGCTGCCGCCGGAGACGGTGGTGGCCATCTTGAACGAGCTCTTCACCTTCGCCACCGAGATCGTCCACCGCCGCGGCGGCATCATCGACAAGTTCATCGGCGACGCGGTGATGGCGGTCTTCGGCACGCCCGAGCAGCACGACGACGATCCGCTGCGGGCCGTGCTGGCGGCGGACGATCTGCGCCGCTGGCTCGACACCGCCAACCGCAAGTGGCGCCAGCAGCACGGCATCGAGCTGCAGCTGGCCATGGGCGTCAACACCGGGGCGGCCATCGCCGGCAACGTCGGCAGCGAGAAGCGGCTGGAGTACACCGTCATCGGCGACGTGGTGAACGTGGCCGCGCGCCTCGAAGGAATGGCGCGGCCCGGACAGATCCTCATCACCGAAGCGGTTCGCGCCGCGCTGGGAGAAGCGGTGGCGGTGAGCCCCGTGGGAGAGACGCCCATCGCCGGCCGCACCGGCAAGGTGATGGTCTACGAGGTGCTCGAATGACCTTGCTGGCGAGCCGCTATCGCTTGATGCGCGAGATCGGCGCGGGCGGCATGGGCACCGTCTGGGAGGCCGTGGACGAGCAGCTCCAGCGCATGGTGGCGGTGAAGATCCTCCACCCGGACGTGGCGCTGGGGCCGCAGTCCATCGAGCGCTTCCAGCGTGAAGCCTTGATCCTGGCGAAGCTGCGTCACCCGGGGACGGTCCACATCTACGAGATGAGCCACGCGCGGCCGGGGCCCATCTTCATCGCCATGGAGCTCTTGGAGGGCCGGTCGGTCGCGGGCGCGCTCGACTCGGAGCTGATCTTCTCTCCCGAGCGCTCGGTGCAGATCGCCGCGGGCGCCCTGGAGTGCCTGCAGGAGGCGCACGGGCAGGGCGTGGTCCACCGCGACATCAAACCTTCCAATCTTTTCCTGGTGAAGGATGGCGTCGAGGAGCGCGTTCGCGTGCTCGACTTCGGCATCGCCTGGGTGACGCCGGCGCCCGGCCAGCCCAAGCTCACCGCCACCGGCAATTCGTTCGGAACGCCCGCCTATATGTCGCCCGAGATCTGCGCGGGAAAGCCCTTCGATCTGCGCGCCGACCTCTACGCCATCGCCTGCACGCTGCACGAGATGCTCACCGGCGCGCCGCCCTTCGGCTCCAGCAGCTCTGCCGAGGTGATGGCCGCGCACCTCTATCGCGTGCCCGCGCCGCTGACCGAAGCCTGGCCCGAGCTGAACATTCCCAAGGCGCTGGACGAGGCCGTGCTGCGCGGGCTGGCCAAGGTTCCTTCCGAGCGCTTCGCCAGCGCGGCGCAGATGCGCGAGGCGCTGCTGGAATCGCTGCACGCGCCGCGCGAGGGTCCGCTGCGCGGCGCGGGCAAGAAGAACCGGCGCCAGGCGCCCTCGCCGGCGCTGGAGGGCGGAACGTCCGAGCTGCCGCTGGGAGTGCTGGAGCCGTCGGGCGAAGGCGCGGTGGGCCTGATGACCGCGCTGGGCATGCTCGGCTTCGCGGTGCTGCCGTTCCACGAGGAGTACGATCTGTCCGGCTTCGCCGCCATCATCCTCGCGGCCGAGACGCTCGAGCGCGCGGCCGCGCTGGTGGCGCAGGCGGGGAAGACGCCGGTGCTCTTCTGCGGCCCCGAGGACGATTCGGTCTTGATGGCCAAAGCCATCGAAGTAGGCATCTACGACTACATTCCGCTGCCGCTCGACGCGAGGGACTTGAAGAAGAAGGTCGAACGCGCGCTGCGCCGCCGCCGTTAGGGCAGCTCGTAGTCGAGGACGTAGCTGTGGGCCCCGCCTGCCGCGATCTCGATGGTCAGCTTGCCCTTGAGGCCTTCCAACTCGCCGGTGCCCGAGCCCGGGACGACGATGATGTTCATCGACGGCGCGCCGCGGTCCATGGTGGCAAAGTGCTGCAGGAAGAAGGCGCCGCGGCGGCCGTGCAGGGTGCCGGTGACCTGTTCGATGGCGACGTAGCCGCCCGAGGTCTTGTCGGCCGTCTGGAAGGCCAGCATCTGCCCCACGCTGGTGCCGGTCAGATCGCCCTCGAAGGTCTTGTCGATCGACATGCGGCCGGTGACCGCGCCGGGCTCCATGGCAAGAGGGGCGAGCTTGACGGCGAAGGGTCCTTTGGCGCGCTGAGTGGTCATGATGCCCGCAAGGTAGCCGCGGGCGGCGCGGTTTGATTGTACAAACGCGACAGATGCCGTCGCCCCTGGACTGGAAGCCGCGCGGAGTGTTGAAGGCGTCTCCGGACGGCTTCGACTATCTGCGGCTCGCGCCGGCGCCAGGGCTCGCTCCCTTCGTCGAGCACTTCTGGGGAGTGGCCTGGGACCTGGATGCGCCGGTGGTGCGCGAGACGCTGCCGCATCCGTCGGTGCACCTCATCTTCGAGCGCGGACATTCGGGAGTGGGCTTCGTCTCCAGGAAGCGCTGGGTCCGCACCTTGGAAGGCCGCAGCCAGGTGCTGGGCGTGAAGTTCCACCCAGGGTGCTTCCGGCCGTTCTATCCGCGCAAGCTCTCGAACCTGGCCGGCCGCGTGCTGCCCATCTCGCAGGTCTTCGGCCGCGCGGGCGCGGCGTTGGAGAAGCAGGTGCTCGGGCAAGATCTGAAGTCCGGCGCCCGGCTCGCCGAGGCCTTTCTCCTCGAGCGTCTGCCACCGCTGGATGAGCAAGCAGCCCTGGCGCGAACGGCCGTCGCGCGCATTTTGGCGGATCCGTCGTTGCTCCGGGCGGAGGCCGTGGCCGAAGCCTCGGGCCTGACGCTGCGCTCGCTGCAGCGGCTCTTCAGCGACTACGTCGGCATCGGCCCCAAGTGGGTCATCCAGCGCTACCGGCTGCACGAAGCCGTCGCGCGGCTCGAGGCGGGAAAAGCCGTGGACTTCGCCCGCCTCGCGCTCGACCTCGGCTACGCCGACCAGGCCCACTTCATCCGCGACTTCAAAGCGCTCGTCGGCCGCACGCCAAAAGATTACGCCTCGTCCTGATTGCGCGCGAGCAGGCCGTGCTTGTTGAGCAGCCGGTAGAGATAAGCGCGGCCCACTCCAGACTGCTGCGCGGCCAGCGCGACCTTGCCCTGCGCGCGCGTCATCGACTCTTGCAGGTACCTGCGCTCGAAGTCGTCGATGGCGCGCTGGCGGGCTTCGGTGAACCCCGCGGGCACCGCCGCTCCCTGCGGATCGTCGAGCGGCTGCGGCTCTTGCAGCGTCACGCAGCGCTCGAGGAAGTTGCGCAGCTCTCGCACATTGCCCGGCCAGGAAGCGCGCAGAAGGCCGGCGATGAACTGGGGCTGCTGCAGCGCGGCCGCCACCTCGGGCTTGGCGCCCATCCGCTGCAGGAAGTGCGCGGCCAGCAGGGGAATGTCGTCGGGCCGCTCGCGCAGCGGGGGCAGCGTGATGCGCACGACAGAGAGCCTGAAGTACAGGTCGGCGCGGAACTCGCGGTGGTTCACGGCCTGGCGCAGATCGCGGTGCGTCGCCGCGATGACCCGCACGTCGATGCGCGAGGTCCCGTTGCCTCCCACCCGCCGGACCTCGCGGCGCTCCAACACCCGGAGCAGCTTCGGCTGCAGATCGAGCGGCAGCTCGCCGATCTCGTCGAGAAAGATGGTGCCGCCCTCGGCCTCCTCGAACGCGCCGATCCGCCGCGCGGTCGCTCCGGTGAAGGAGCCCTTCTCGTGGCCGAACAGCTCGCTCTCGATCAGCCCCGCCGGAATGGAGGCGCAGTCCACCACCACCAGCGGCTTGTCGCGCCGCTGGCTGCCCAGGTGCAGCGCTTCGGCGGCGCCCTCCTTGCCGGTGCCGGTCTCGCCTTCGATCAAGACCGTCGTGTCGGTGGGCGCGGCTTTTTCAATCAAGGCAAACGCGGCCCGCATGGGCGCCGACTTGCCGACCAGCGGGCCCAGCTCGGTGCGCTCGGAGAAGGACTGCGCTACCCGCTCGTCGCCCAGCGCGACCTTCAAGATCGTCCGGCCCAGCTTCAGCTCGGCGCCGTCGCGCAGGTAGCTCTCGACCACCCGCGTGCCGTCGA
>DATBAA010000185.1:0-5535 GCA_036271755.1 Myxococcales bacterium
GTATGGCGCCGTCCACAACTCGCTCTACTGGCGCGGCGGCGAATACGCGGCTGCCGGCTGCGGCGCCTGCGGCTTCATCCGGCAAGGCGCGGGCGGCGTGCGCTACGCCAACGATCGCTCTCCCGAGAAGTACCTGGCGCGCGTGGACGCGACGGGCGTGGGCGAGGCGAGCCGCGAGCAGGTCACCCGCGACGAGCACCTGCGCGAGCGGCTCTTCACCGGCCTGCGCCTCGCCGAAGGCCTCGACCTGGCCGCGCTCGAGGCCGACCTGGACTGCGACGTCCGCCGCCGCTACGCGCAGCAAATTGACCGGCTCGCCCGCGAGCAGCTCGGCTCCTACGACGGCCGCGTCTTGCGCCTGAACGACCGCGGCCTCGACCTGCACAGCGAAGTCTCGCTCCGCTTTTTCTAGAAGCTTTTTCACCGCGAAGAACGCGAAGTTCGCGAAGGAAAAAACAAAATTTGTTTTGGCTTTCTTCGCGACCTTCGCGCCTTCGCGGTGAGATGTTTTTACTCGACGATCAGCTCGCTCGATTGCGCGTCGTCGACTGCCCGGGCGAATTTGACGAACTCCGGATAGCGCGCGGGAGCGATGCGATTGGCCGCCACGTCCAGCGTCTCGTCGATGATCAGCTTGCCGCTCTCCTCGCGGGCGTCGAAGTCGTAGCGGCCGAAGGGCGTGTTGAGGTGCGACGGCGCGAAGCCTGGCTTCAAGTGCATGCCCTTGGGCAGCGCGATGGCGACGTGCGCGCTGGACTTGTCGGGCGACTCGATGAGCAGCGGCTGCGTGCGCTCTGCCAGCGAACCCCAGCGCCGCGCGAGGTGTCCCGGCGCCACCGACTGCGGCACGAAGAGCCGCTTGCCCTCCTTGCGCGCGAAGGGCGCGTGGAAGGTGTAGAGCAGCGCGGCCGAACCGCCCAGGTCGCTCTCGTGCTCGGTGTTGAGCGTGTCCAGGGTGACGCCGTGCAGGCCGCGGCCCAGCATCGACTCCACCGCCTGCTTGCGCTGATCGCGATCGAGCCGCTCCAGCGCGTCCTTGAGTGAGGCGGCCTCGAAGCCAAAGTGCTCGTCGCGGCCGTCGCCTGCGACGTTGCCCTCGTAATCCATCTCCACGTCGAGCGAGAGCTTGCGGCCGTCCTGCTGGTCCGGCAGCGACTGCGGCAGCTTGATCTGCACCGGCTCTTCACCAGGCTCGGGCAGAACCCAGGCCTCCATGCCGCGCACGAACGAAGGCAACTGCCCCAGCGGCGACAGCCGGTACGACGAGTCGATCCAGACCGGCCCGTCGGCCAGATCAACGCGCAGGACCGCATACCCGAACTGCTCGCCCCGCGGGTAGCGGTAGGGCGCCGGATCGGAGTTGCTGGTCCTGGCCAGCACCAGGTGAGAGCGAATCTGCGCCGCCGCCAGCGCGGACTTGAGCAGCACCAGCCGGTTGCCGCGCCCCTGCGCGAGGATGTGCGGCGCCGAGGTGCTGAACTCCGTGCTGGTGGAGCGCCCGCGCACGGCTTCGGCGACGGCCGCGTGGATCTGCTTGAGCGTCTCGCGAACGCTGACGCCCACGTTCTTGCGCGCCAGATCCAACGTCGAGGTGACCGGACGGGTGCGCAGCAGCGCCCAGTCGGAGATGGAGCGCATCAGCTCCTTCTGCCCCGCGCCGCCGGTGCCGACCTGCACCCAGGGCATGATCTCCGCCTCGCCCGGCTGGTGCGGCTCCGGCTGCGCGGGCGCCACGTCGTGCACGCCGTAGAGGAAGTGGCCGCCCTGCAGCGCCTCGGGAGGCAGCGTCAGGTTGTGGGCGTCGGCGGTGAGGGCCCGCGCCGAACGCACCTCGTAGCTGGACTCGCCCATCGCCGTCTCGTCGTCGCGGAAGAAGAAGCTCGCGAGCGCAAGCCCGGGCAGCTCCGGCCCGCGCGGAGAGATGCCGCGCAGGTAGTCGATCTCTACCGCGTCGCCCGGCTCCAGCCCCGGCAGGCTCACGCCCTCCTTCTCGGGAATGGACTCCGGCTCGAGCATGCGGCCGTCGCGCTTGATGGTGCGCAGGTGCAGGATCTGGGCGTCCGACGGCAGCTGCGCCTCGCCGAAGCGGCCCACGCCCTTCTTGTCGAACACCCGCGCCACGGTGTGGACCCGCTCGACCCCGCCGCCGTCCTCGAAGAGCTCGGCGGCGCCCTGGTCGAGCAGCAGCACGGCGCTGGTGCCTTTGGGGACGTTGGGCATGGGCTGTTTGGCGATGGCCTCGCCGTCGCGGTCGCTCCAGCCCAGGAGCTTTTCGCCGCGGTCGAGCGCGACTTGCTGGCGCAGCGGCAGATCGCCCGGAGAGAGCCGCAGCGCGGTCTTGCGCGCCTCTGCAGTGGCCTTGGCGTCTCCCTGCAGCTCGTAGAGCGCGGACAGCCTGCGCCACGGCTCCGGGCTGCGCGGGCTCAGCGCCGCGGCGGCCTGCACTGAAGCGATGGCTTTGGGCAGCTCCTTGCGGGCCGCCTGCACCTCGGCCAGCTGCTGGTAGCGCTGCGGCAGCGCCGGCCGCAGCCGCACGCCCAGCAGGTACAGGTCTTCGGCCTTGGCCAGCTCGCCCCGCTCGCGCAGGAGCTGTGAGAGCGTCCGCAGGCCGTCCGGGCAGGGCAGCATCTGCTGCGCGAGCTTCTGCTGCTCCGCCGCCGAGCTCTCGCGGTGTGCCAGATCGAAGAGCTGGTCGAGCGTTTCGCAGCGGCCCGGCGCGGCGGCCAGCGCCTCCAGGGCCTTCGTTCGCGCTCCGGACGGGTTACCGCGCGAGTCGAAGAGCTTGGCCCGCGCCAGCAGCACCCGCGCGGTGGGTTCGAGCTTCGCGTCGCGCAGGGTCGCCTCGGCCTTCTCCAGGCCGCTCGCGGCGTCGTCGAAGCGCTCCGAGTCGCGCAGCAGCGCCGCGGCGCCCAGCCGCGCCCGGATCAGCCCCGCGTCCTTGCGGGCCGCCTCGGAGAGGTCGGCCAGCGCGCGCCCGCGGCCGATGCGGTCGGGCATGTCCGGATCGCGCAAGAGCTGCTGCGCCCGCAGCGCGAGCGCGGGCGCGCCGGCCGACGAGTAGCGCACCGCCGCGTCCACCGCGGCCCGAGCCGCCGCGCGGTCGTCGCCCAGGACGGCCCGGACGAAGAAGAAGGCCGCCAGCGGATCGCCCGGGTCGTCCTCCAGCCGGTTTTCGGCGCTGGCTCGCAGGTCCAGCCTGTCGCGCCAGGCGGGCTTCGCGACGCAGCTGCTGCCCAGCGCGCACGGGCTCTCCAGGCGCGAACCGGTCAGCGCTTCCGGCGCGGCGGTGGTGACGTCCGAAGCCGCGCCGTCGCCGCGGGCGAGCGTGACGCGGAAGCGGCTGCCCTCGGCCCGGCTCCAGCGGACGAGGATCTGGTGCTTGCCCTTGGGAAGCTTCACCGCCACGGTCTGCGAGCGCGGCACTTCTTGAGGATAAGGAACGCGCGAGAGCAGGGCGACGCCGTCTACGCGCGCCTCGAGCGCGGCAGCGCCCTCCACCCAGAGCAGATACTCGCCGCCCTGCGAGAGCGTGACTTCGCTGCCGGCGTAGAAGACGTCGCCGTCTCCGGGCTCCTGCTCGAGCCCCAGATCGCCGTCGGGGGTGTCGATGTTGCGGGCGTTGGTGGCAGCGGTCTGCGGCGTCGCCGTGTCGAGCAAGAGCGGCTTGCGCAGCTCGAAGAGGCGCAGCGCCGCGAAGGGTCCGGCCACCCGCCAGTGCTGGATGACGCCCAGCTTCTGCCAGGCGTCGGTCTCCAGCTTGGGGTCCGCCGCGGCTTGCGCCCGCCGGCCCTCGATGCGCGCCGCGGCCTCGCGGACGATGCGCGCGGCCCGCGGAGACATGGGCGCCTGCAGCGAGGCCGCCGCGCCGACGATGATGTCGTCCACCGCGGGCGACTCGCCCTCCAGATCGAGCAGCCGCACCGCGGCCAGCTCTGCCAGCGGGTCGCGCGGCGCCACCCGGAGCGCCAGCGCGAACTGTTTGGCGGCGGTCGCCGAGTCGGTCAGGTCCTCGGCGATCTCACCCAGCCCGCAGAGCGCCAGCGCCCGCTGCGCCTCGTCTCCCGACTGCGCGGCCAGCTCCAGATTGCGGCTGGCCCCGCGCGGGTCGGAGGCGATGAGGTAGCGCAAGAAGCCCGCCCGCGCGCGCTGCGCGGGGTCCTTGACGGCCGCGGTCTCGGCGGCGTCCAGGCGCGGAAGAGCTTCGTCCGGGTCGCCGCGCTTCCCGGCTTCACGGTGGCTGCCGAATCTGCATCCGGCGAGCAGCAGCATCGAGATCACTGCCGCTTTGTGGGTCATGAGTCAGTTCAGTTCAGGGCTGCCGTCTGCGTCAGTGGCTGAGCATCGATGCGCTGGCGAAGAGCCGCGTCGAGCCGGCCGAGGAAGTCACGGAACGCAGGGTATTGCTCCGGCTGCAAAGTGCCACCCTTCAACATCAACTCCATCCGGGCGACGACCTTTCCGCCGGTCACCTGGTAGCTGACGCTGTAGGTGCCCTGCGGGCCCTCTTCCTGCGCGCCGTAGGGGATAGCGGCGGTCCAGCCGCGCGGCAGCTCCACCTGCGCCTCGACGACCGTCCGCTGCGGCTGCGGCAGCTGCTGTGGCAGCGCCCGCTTGGAGAGCTGTGCGTACGACTCGACGAAGCTCTGCTTCTGGCCGAAGGGAGCGAACGAGAGGCCGCGGCTCGTCTTGTGCGCGTACTCGTTGGCGGTCGCGGTGAGCCGGGTCTCGAAGGGCTTCTCGATGTCGTGCGGGTCGCTCACGTCGATGGCGGTGATTTTGAGGTTGGGCAAGAGGCCGCGCGAGAGCTGCTCCTCGGCGCGCGACTTGCGCTCCGCCGCCGGCTCGTAGGTGCGGCGCAGCTCGGCCGTCCAGGAGCCGCGCGCCTCGCCGTTGTAGGTCACGGCCGCGCTGCCGTCTGCGGAGAGGCGCATGGCCATGCGGGTCACGTCGCTGTTGTCGTCCGGCGAGGCTGCGGGCGTGCGGAAGAACTTGGAGTTGCCCGCCGGATCCACCACCAGCACGTCGGCGCCGCGATCGTCGGCCGGCAGCTCGCCCGAGCCGTGGAACTCAGCCGTGCCGTCGAGGAAGAGCTGGTACTTCGGCACGTAGAGGATGGCGTGGTTGAAGACCGCCAGCGAGGCCTCCTGCGTCTGCAGATCGCCCAGGTGCTTCATGCGCAGGAGCGTCAGCCGCGAGTCGATGCCCAGCGCCTCGAGCATGGCGTGCATCAGCGAAGCCTTGTCCTTGCAGTCGCCGAAGCGGCGCGAAAGGATGGTCTCGACCGGGTAGGGCTTGAAGGAGTTGATGCCGAACTCGAGGCCGACGTAGCGGGTGCGCGAGACCACGAAGTCGTAGACGGCGCGGATGCGAGCCTGGTCGTCGCTCTCGGGGATGCCGGCGGTGGCCTCCTTGGCGGCGGTGCGGATCTCCTCCGTGACCCGCAGCTGATCCTTGACGAGGCCCCAGTAGAACTTCCCGACGTCGTCCCAGTTCTTGTAGGTCGAGACGTGCACGTAGGCGAGCAGCTCGGAGTAG
>DATBAA010000186.1:0-2706 GCA_036271755.1 Myxococcales bacterium
AGCGCGACGCGAAGGCCCCCGACTCCACCGATCTGAATCGCAACTTCGACACCAAGCAATGGAAGGCCATCCGCGCGTCCAAGAAGGGCGCCTTCTCGACCGACGTCAACAAAGAGACCTTCCTCGGCACCAACCCGGCCGACACCGCCGAGGTGAAGGTGCTGCAGAAGATGATCACCACGACGGCGTTCGACCTGGCGGTCGACCATCACACCTACCACTGCGCTCTCCTCTTTCCCTTGGGCGATGACCTGGGCAAGGCGAAGGAGGACGCGCGCATCGTCGCTTTCTCCGGCGCGATGCAGAAGCAGGTCAACCGCAAGGCCCAGCTCGCCGCCAACTTCACCACGCAAAAGACTGCGGACGCTTGGACGTTGAACAAGTCCAGCGACTACTACGCAGCCCTGCGCAAATTCCCCGTCGGGGACCTCTCGCGCGTTCCCGGCTCGATCACCGACTTCATCATCTACACGGCGCAGGACGCCGGCCGGAAGACGGTGGCGTTCGCGATGGAGCTGCCGCCGATGGACCACACAGGAAGCCCGGCGTTCTATCCGGACGAGTCGATCATCCAGCCCGTGTTCCGCCAATTGATCGGAACGTCGCTGGCGCTGATCAAGGCCGCCGCCGCGCCCAAGCCTGGCGACGCGGACTTCACTCCGTTCGACATCGTCGCGCCGTGAGGATCGCGCTGATCTTCATGCTTCTGGCGGCGGCCAAGAGAGCTCCGCTTCCGGAGTGCAGCCACGACTCCCGGAACGTGCGCCGGGTGATCGTGGTCCATCTCGGAGGCTGCGCGAAGCCCACCGAGACAGTCGAAGGGCTCACCGGCGGGCTGGGCCTGGCCGGTGAAGGCTGGTCGTTGGCGCTGGCCACCGACAAGGGCATTCGCAACCTGCGCAAGCGCGGCTGCCCGACGGCGATGGTGTGCACCAGCGGCAACGAGCTGGCGGTGCTGCAGCAGAGCCTGACCGTCGAGGAGATGGCCCGGCGGCTGGAGGAGGTGAAGGCGCTCGCCAGCCCGCCGCTGCGCACGGGAACTCCGCCCGGTCCGATCGTGCCCTGGGAATGACCTCCTTGACCCTGCCTCGCCGGACGCCTACACCAGTGCGCCCCAATGCAGCTTCCAGTCATCGACCGACTCATCCTCAACGCGCAGAAGCCGGCCCGGTACGCGGGCGGCGAGCTGAACGCCGTCCACAAAGACCTGTCCAAGGCCGACGTCACCTGGGCGCTGGCCTTCCCCGACACCTACGAAGTGGGCATGAGCAACGTCGGCTTCCGGCTGCTCTACCACGCGCTCAACGAGCGCCCTGACGTCGCTTGCGAGCGGCTCTTCATGCCCTGGTCGGACATGGAGGCCGCGCTGAAGGCCGAGAAGCTGCCGCTCTTCTCCATCGAGAGCCGGGCGCCGCTGCAGGCGTTCGACATCATCGGCTTCACGCTGCAGTTCGAGCTTTGCTACACGACCGTGCTGGCCATGCTGGAGCTGGGCGGCGTGCCTCTGCTGGCCAGCGAGCGCCGCCGCGAGGATCCGCTCATCATCGGCGGCGGACCCTGCACCTACAATCCAGAGCCCGTCGCCGACTTCTTCGACGCCTTCGTCGTCGGCGAGGGCGAAGAGGTGGTGCACGAGCTCAGCGACGCGATGTCTCAATGGAAGAAGTCGAACGCGCCGCGCTCCGATCTGCTCTGGCTTTTGGCGGAGATCCCCGGCGTCTACGTGCCCTCGCTCTTCAAGGTGCACTACAACGACGACAAGACGATCAAAGCCTACCAGCCGCTGAAGCCCGGCTACGAGAGCATCGTCCGCCGCGTCATCCCCGACTTGAACCTGGTGCCGCAGGCCGAGAAGCCCATCGTGCCCTTCATGCAGGCGGTGCACGACCGGCTGCCGCTGGAGATCCAGCGCGGCTGCACCCGCGGCTGCCGCTTCTGCCAGGTGGGCATGATCACGCGGCCCACGCGCCAGCGAGACCCCAACGAGGTCTTCCAGATCGCCCAGAAGGGCCTCGACAACACGGGCTACGAAGAGGTGGGCTTCCTGAGCCTCTCCGCCGGCGACTACTCCTGCATCGACGGCGTGCTGGAGGACTTCTTCGACGAGCTGGGGCCGGAGAACATCGGCATCTCGCTGCCGAGCCTGCGCACCGAGACCATGTCCGAGCGGCTCACGCAGCAGATCAAGCGCGTGCGCAAGAGCGGCTTCACCGTCGCGCCCGAGGCCGCCACCGAGCGGATGCGGCGGGTGATCAACAAGGGCAACAAGGAAGAAGACCTGCTGCACGCGGTGGACACCATCTTCGCCGCCGGCTGGGATCTCGTGAAGTTTTACTTCATGATCGGCCTGCCCACCGAGCAGGACGAGGACGTGCGCGCCATCGTCAACCTCTGCGCGGAGGCCTTGCGGCGCGGCCGGAAGAAGAACCCGCGGGCCGAGATCAACGTCGGCGTCTCCACCTTCTGCCCCAAGCCGTTCACGCCGTTCCAGTGGGATCCGATGATCTCGCTGGAAGAGACGCAGCGGAAGCAGAAGCTGCTCAAGGAAGAGCTGCGCAAGCTGGGCCGCTCGTTCCAGAACCTGCACGTCAAGCCGCACGACGCGCGGCAGGGCGCGCTCGAGGGCGCGCTGGCGCTGGGCGACCGGCGGCTCTCGACGGCGGTGCTGCACGCGTACAAGGCCGGGCAGCGCCTGGACAGCTGGAC
>DATBAA010000187.1:0-3022 GCA_036271755.1 Myxococcales bacterium
TTGCGACGTTGGCCGTACACGCGGGTACGCCCGAGGGCGCCAACGCTCCGGTCACCGTCCCCATCATCCAGGCGACCACCTTCCGCTTCGAAAGCTCGGCGGCGGTCGAGCGCTACCAGCGCGGCGAGAGCGGGCTGTTCATGTACAGCCGCGACGAGAACCCGACCGTGCGCGCCGCGGAAGAGGCCGTGGCGCAGCTGGAGGGGGGCGAAACCTGCGCGCTCTTCGCCAGCGGCATGGGAGCCATGACCGCCGCGCTGATGAGCTTGCTCTCGGCCGGAGACACCGCGCTCGCCGCCACCGCGCTCTACGGTGGAACGTACAAGCTGCTCCGCGACGTGCTCTCGCGGTTCGGCGTGAAGCTGCAGATGGCCGAGCCCGAGCAGCTTGCCGGCGCTTGCTCCACCGGCGCCGCCAAGGTCTGCGTCTTCGAGACGCCCACCAACCCCACGCTGCGCGTGCTCGACCTGGCCGCGGTGGCCAAGGCAGCCCGCGCCGCCGGGATGATCTCGCTGGTCGACTCCACCTTCGCCACCCCCTACGTGCAGCGTCCGTTGAAGCTGGGCGTCGACATCGTCATGCACTCGGCGACCAAGTATCTGAACGGACACAGCGACCATCTGGCCGGCGCGCTCATCGGCAGCAAGGAAGTGATCGAGCCCATCCGCGTCCTGGCCCGCAAGCTGGGCGCGTCGATGGACCCGCAGGTGGCTTTCGACCTGCTGCGCGGGCTCAAGACCTTCGCCATCCGCGTCGAGCGCCAGTGCTCCTCGGCGCTGACGCTGGCGCGCTGGCTTTCGCAGCAGAAGAGCGTGACGCACGTCTGCTACCCAGGCCTGGAGAGCCACCCGGATCATGCGCTGGCGCGCGAGCAGATGAACGGCTTCGGCGGCATGGTCACTTTCAGCGTCGGCAGCAAAGAGGCCGCCTGCCGCTTCTGGGACAAGCAGAAGCTGATCGCGCGCGCCGCCAGCCTGGGCGGGCCCGAGACGCTCACCTCGCTGCCCATCCTCTTCAGCCACACGGGCTACAGCGCCGAAGAGCTACGCCGGGCTGGAGTCGATGCTGGCATGGTGCGGATGAGCGTCGGCCTGGAAGATCCGGACGACCTCATCGCGGATCTGCAACAAGCACTGGCTTGAAGCCACGAAACCGAATCCGAATCCGAAAACGAGGAACAGGACGAGGACGTCACCGTTTCCCGCCCGTCGCCGGCAAAGCCTTTTCCTCTCGCGCTGAAGCCAACAGATCGAGAAACGTGCGGACCCGCGCGACGGGGCCTATCGCCAGCGCGGGCCGCAGGCTGTCATTGGAGAGGACCGTAACCCGCCCCGCCCCGCGCATCCGCTCCCCCAGCGTCTGCTCCAGCACCACCTCGCGAATGCGCCACAGCTCGACGCTCTCGTAGCGCTTGGTGAAGACGCCGCGCTCGATGTCCAGGCGCGACGAGGTGAGCGTGTAGCGCTGCGCGTTCTGCTCGGCGAAGGTCGCGACCAGGTAGCCGGCCCAGATGAGGAACGCCGCCGAGAGCGGTCCGGCCAGGAGCGGCGGCAGCCGGCCCTCGTAGCCGATGACGGTCAGCTCCACCGCCGCCGCGATGCAGGCAGCCGCGCCCCAGAGCCGCAGCCGCGCATCGGCGCGATAGGTGATTCCCGGATCGTCCGACTTGATCAGCCGCAGCCGCGCAGGCATGAAGCCAGCATAATGGACGCCCTGCCGCGAAGCTTCTTCGACCGGAACGCGGTGAAAGTCGCTCCGGCGCTGGTCGGCTGCACCCTGGCGCGCAGGGTCCCGGGCGGCCTGCTCCTGGGCCGCATCGTCGAAACGGAGGCTTACGTCGGCGAGCACGACCTGGCGTGCCACGCCCGCGCCGGGCGCACCGTGAGGACAGACCCGATGTACGGGGAGCCCGGCCACGCCTACGTCTATTTGATCTACGGCATCCACCAGATGCTCAACTGCGTCTGCGGCCCGGGCGGCGACGCCAACGCCGTGCTGCTGCGCGCGGTCGAGCCTGTCGCCGCGTCCCTGCCGTGGCTCCACTCGAGCGGCACTGGACCGGGAAATCTCTGCAAAGCGTTCGGCGTCGAGCGCCGGCACAACCGCGACGACCTCTGCGACCCCAAGGCAGAGCTCTTCATCGGCCCGAACCTCGCGAAGAAGCCGAAGATCCTGCGCGGCCCGCGCGTCGGGGTGGACTACGCGGGCATCTGGGCGGAAAAGCTGCTGCGCTTCGCCGACTCGCGCAGCAAGTACGTCTCCAAGCCGGCTATTCGTCCAGCGCGCTGAAGGCGCCCGAAGCGGCGGCGGCGACGCGGGCCGCTTGCGCGTCGCAGGCCGTCCGCAGCGGCGCCAGCTCTCCGCTGAAGCGGAACTGCGACAGCGCCGGCGCCATGCCCGCGTCCTTGCGCACCACCACCGCCTCGACCAGCTGGACGAGCTTGGTGGACTGCGCGTGCACGGCCTGGACTCCCTGCAGCAAGTCGTCGCCGGCCTTCTCGCGATCGCGCAAAATGGCCTCCGCCCAGGCCGCGAGCTTGCGGTCGCGCGAGGGCCCGAAGCGCGCGCCCATGCGCGAGAGCTTCTCTTCCGACTCGCGCTCGTCCTGCTGCGAGTCGGTCAGCGCGCTCTCCAGCCGGGTGAAGGCCGCGAGCCTGCGCCGATAGAGATCCAGCAGGGCGCGGTCGTCCTTTTCGTCCTGCGGCGAGATCTTCACCCCGCCCTTGTTGTCGAGCCCGATGGCGAAGCTGCGCCCGGCGATCTGCTGATCGAGCGCCTTGATCTCGTCGAACGGCGGGGCGGCGCAAGGGTCCCGGCGCAGGTGATCGCGAAGCTCGGTCAGGTAGCGGTCGCGCATGTCCCGCTCCTGCGTCCGCTGGCGGAAGAAGAAGCCGGCGGCGCCGCCCAGGATGAGCACCACCACCGCGCCGTGCAGCCAGCTCAGGCGGAAGGGCGCGGAGGGCATCTTGACGCTGCCCTGCATGGCCACGCGGATATGCGTCTCGCCGATCTGCACGTCGTC
>DATBAA010000188.1:0-4605 GCA_036271755.1 Myxococcales bacterium
CATCGATCTGCCAGCCGACATGCAGGCAGAGCTGCGCGCGCTGGAAGCGCCAGGCGCCCGCGTGTCGCACTATGAGCTGCTCGGCGTGCCGGCCGACGCGGACGGCGCGGCAGTCCGGCGCGCCTACTTCGAGCGCTCGAAGAGGCTGCACCCCGACGCCTGGTACGGAAAAGAGCTGGGCGAGTTCCGGCCGCTGCTCTCCAAGTGGTTCCAGAAGATCGCCGCCGCCTATCAGACCTTGTCCGACGAGGAGTCGCGCGCGGCCTACGACCAGGCCCACCGCGCCGACCTCTCTTCCAGCGACCGCGCCGCCCTGGAGCGCCGCGCGCTCACCCGCGCCGAGGAAGATCGCCGCGAGCGCGAGCGCCGCGAGCGGCTGCTGCGCAGCAAGGGCTTTGCCCGGCTGGGCGCCGCCCGCAAGATGTACGAAGACGCCCTGGCCCTGGCGGCCAACGGCGAGCGCGCCCAGGCCATCTCCGCCTTGAAGACCGCGCGCGAGCTCGACCCGAACCGCAAGGAGATCACCGGCAAGCTGGCCGAGCTGGAGCGCGAGCAGTCCAAGGCCCGCGCGCAGTCGGCGCTGATGGCGGCGCATGAGAAGGAAGAGACCTCGCAGTGGGCCCAGGCCGTGGCTGCCTACGCCGCCGCCTTCCAGCTGGAGAAGAGCTCCTCGGCGGCCATGGGCGCGGCCCGCTGCGCCTTCGCCAACAACGAGCCGCAGGTCGCCTCCGGCTGGGCTTCACGCGCGGTCGAGGTGAATCCGGCCGACCTGACGGCCCGCTTCATGCTGGCCCGCTGCTTCGCGCTGCTCAACATGAAGGCCCGCGCGCGCACCGAGCTGGCTGCGATTCTCGACAAGAACCCTGGCGACAAGGAGGCGAAGGCTCTGCTCAAGAGCCTTTAGAAAACCGTGGCTGAGATCGTCATCGGCATCGACCTGGGCACCACCAACTCCGTCGTCGCGACGGTGCAAGGTGGCACGCCTACGGTCATCCCCAACCGGGCCGGCTATCGCATCACGCCGTCGGTGGTGGCGATGGCGCGCAACGGAAAGCGCCTCGTCGGCGCTCTGGCCCGGCGGCAGGCCGTGACCAACGCCGAGCGCACGGTGGTGGCGGTCAAGCGCGTGATGGGCCGCCGCTGGTCGTCCAAGGCGCTGCAGGAAGTGCTGCCGCGCATGCCGTACACCATCGTCGCCGGCCCGCACGACGACCTGCGCATCGCGCTCGGAGACGTGCAGTACTCGCCGCCCGAGATCAGCGCCATGGTGCTCACCGAGCTGCGCCTCGACGCCGAAGCCTTTTTGGGCGAGCCGGTCTCCAAGGCGGTCATCACCTGCCCCGCCTACTTCAACGACAGCCAGCGCAACGCCACCAAGGACGCGGGCCGCATCGCCGGGCTGGACGTCATCCGCATCATCAACGAGCCCACCTCCGCCGCGCTCGCTTACGGCTTCGGCCGCGCGCAGCAGGAGAAGCAGGTGGCGGTGTTCGACCTGGGCGGCGGCACCTTCGACTTCACCGTCCTGCACATGTTCAAGGGCGTCTTCGAGGTCGAGGCCACGGGCGGCGACTCGCTGCTGGGCGGCGAAGACTTCGACGCGCGCATCATCGACTGGCTGGCAGAGCCCTTCTTGCAGAAGCACGGCATCGACCTGCGCAAGGACAAGATGGCGCTGCAGCGCCTGCGCGACGCTGCCGAGAAGGCCAAGTGCGAGCTGTCGGCGCTGAAGAACGTCGAGATCAACCTGCCCTTCATCAGCGCGACACAGAAGTCTGGTCCCCTGCACTTGCAGACGTCTTTGACGCGCGAGCTGCTCGAGACCATGACCGACGACCTGGTGGGCCGCTGCCTGAAAGTCTGCGAGCGCGTGATGCTCGAGGCCAAGGTGCACCCGGGCGCGCTGGGCGACGTGCTGCTGGTCGGCGGCCAGACGCGCATGCCGAAGATCCAGTCGGCGGTGAAGACGCTCTTCGGGCGCGATCCGTCCAAGACCGTCAACCCCGACGAAGCGGTGGCGCTGGGCGCGGCCATCCAAGGCTCGATGCTGCTGCACGACGAGAGCGAGATGCTGCTCCTGGACGTGACGCCGCACTCGCTGGGCATCGCCATCGCCGGCGGCTTCTTCCAGCGCATCATCCCCAAGAACACGACCGTTCCGACCAGCGCCCACCACGTCTTCACCACCGTCAAGGACGACCAGCCCAGCGCCAAGATCACCGTGCTGCAGGGCGAGGTCGAGCTGGCGGCGGACAACGAATTGCTCGGCGAGTTCATGCTGACGGGCCTGCGCGCTGCCCCGCGCGGCGGCGTGGACATCGACGTCATCTTCGACATCAGCGCGGACGGCATCGTCTCCGTCAGCGCGGTCGACGTGCAGACCGGCGTGCGCCAGAGCATCACCGTCACCGCCTCGTCGGGCCTCACGGAAGAAGAGATCAGCAAGGCCGCGCAGGCCAACGAAGAGTGGATGCTGGGTCAGAAGGAAGACCCGGACTTCCAAGAGCGCAAGACCAAGGCGGAAGAGCTCTTCAAGGAGTTCGAGCAGCTCTGGCCCAAGCTCACCCGCGCCGCGCAGAACGGCCTGGGGCAAGAGCCGCTGCAGCGGGCGCAGGCCGCCTTGTCGGTGGCGCGGCTGCAGGTGGCGCAGAAGGAGAGCGACGCGCTGGCCGGGTCCATCGACCGGCTCGAGCGCATGCTGGGCGCGCTCCGCGGCGCGGTCGAACGTGGACTGGGGGGCAAGTAGATGGCGCAGGACGGCCAGGGGCGGTTCTCCGCCCTGCTCCTCGAGGGGCTCGACCACTACCGCAAAGGGCGGATGATGGAGGCCGTGCGCGCTTGGGAAGAGGCGTACCTGCTCGAGCCCACCAACCTCCGCGCCCGCGAGTTCCTGCGCTCCGCGCTCGAGCGGATCCACGCGCACATGGGGGCGGACGGCAAGGTCGTGCAGAACCCCGAGCCTGCGCCGACGCCGTCGCATCCGTGGCTGCCCAAGGTGGAGAAGACTCCGCCGCCGCCCATCGAAGGACTCCTGGCCGGAGCGCCGCCCGCGCCGCTCTTCACCGCTCCTACGCGAGGCTTCCAGCCCGACCCGCAGCTGCCCACCTTCCTGGAGCCGCCCACAGACAGCCCCAAGGCGCCGGCGGCCCGCGCGAAGACCGCGAGCCCGTGGGACGACGGTCCGTCGCGCGCCATCGAGCAGCCCGAGGCGCCCTTTCCGGGCGACGAAGCGTCGGGAGCCTGGTCCATCCACAAAGAGGCGCTGCCCGTCGAGGCGCTGGCCGACGACGAGACCGAAGTGTGGATGCGCGGCGCCCGCGAGCTGGTGGCTTTGAACGACTTCTCCGGCGCGCTCGAGCTCCTGGGCAAGATCCTCAGCCGCAAGCCGTCCGACCGCGACGCGCTCTCGATGCACGAGCTGTGCGAGCACAACCTGACGCTCATGTACGAGAGCAAGCTCGGCACCATGGAGGCGCGCCCCAGCGTCTCCATCCCGCCCGACGAGATCATCTGGCTGAATCTCGACCCGCGCGCGGGCTTCGTGCTGGCGCAGATCGACGGCGAAGTCTCGTTCGAGGATCTCTACGCCATCTGCGGCTTGAAGCGCCTCGACACCGCCCGCATCCTCTGCGAGCTGCTCGAGCAGGGCGTCGTCTCCGTGGCCGGGCAAGACCGCGCCATCGCCAAGCGCGCGATGAACCGCAGCTAGCCGCGCCGCCCTTCCAAATCAGACCGCGCACGTTCGCGCGCTCCGTCATATTGTGCGCGCGGCGGAGGTGCTGCTCGTGATCATCGGTGTACCCAAGGAGCGCGTCGCGCGGGAAAAACGCGTCGCGCTGGTTCCAGAGACGGTGAAGAGGCTCGTGGGCCGCAAGCACGCGGTGCTCGTCGAAGCTGGCGCCGGTGCGGCTGCTGCGGCCACGGACGCGGAGTACACAGCGGCAGGGGCACGAGTAGTCGCGACTCGCGAGGAGCTCTTCGCCGAGGCGCAGGTGGTGCTGAAGATCCAGCCACCGCAAGACGACGAGCTCGCGCTGCTCCGCCCCGGCCAGGCTTTGTTCGGCTTGCTCCAGCCGCTCACCAGCCCAGAGCTTTTACAAAAGCTGTGCGCACGAGGGGTGGACGCGCTCTCGGTGGACAGCATTCCGCGCACCACGCTGGCGCAGATGATGGACGTGCTCTCCTCGCAAGCCACGCTGGCTGGCTATCGCGCGGTGCTCCTGGCGGCCGAGGCGCTGCCCAAGCTCTTCCCGCTGTTGATGACCGCCGCCGGAACGCTGGCACCCGCGCGAGTCCTGGTGCTGGGCGCTGGCGTCGCCGGCTTGCAGGCCATCGCCACCGCGCGCAGGCTCGGCGCCACCGTCGAAGCGTTCGACGTGCGCCGCGCCGCCAAGGAGCAGGTTGAAAGCCTGGGCGCCCGCTTCGTCGAAGTGCCCGGCGAGGACGCCGAGACCAAGGGCGGCTACGCCAAAGAAGTCTCAGACGAATACAAACAGCGCCAGGCCGCGCTCCTGAAGGAGCACATCTCGCGCGCCGACGCCTGCATCACCACCGCCCAGATCCCCGGCAAACGCTCGCCCATCCTCATCACCGAAGAGATGGTCC
>DATBAA010000189.1:0-16803 GCA_036271755.1 Myxococcales bacterium
CACCGACGGCGGCAGCTATCAGTTCGGCAACCTCTTCTCGCTCTCGCCGACGACGCTGTACGCGGTCTTCGGCATCGCCGATTCGGCCGACAAGAGCTTCACGCCGCTGCTCCTGGGCATCCTGCGCGGCGTGCAGCCCAACATCGCAAAGCCAGTGACCGACGCCGACATCATCCTCGACACGCACCTCGACCAGACCGTGACGGTGAACGTGACGGGCCCGCCCAACACCACCGGCGGCCACGATGCCTTCGTCGATCTCGATCTGGGACAGTCGGGCGCCATTCCGCTGGCGCGCGTCACGCAGAACAGCGATCCGTTCCACCTCACCTTCACGCACTTGCCGGCGGCGGCGGGTCAGGGCTTCGTCTTCGTGGACGAGTACGGCTCCTTCGTGAACGGCCAGGTGACGGCTCCGGTGACCACCTATCTACGGCGCGTCTTCAACGACCTGGGCAGCGGCGTCACGCTGGGGCCGCTCTTGCCCTTTCCGGTGCTGCGGCAGACGGGGCCGGACGTGATCTCCTGGTCGTTGGGCGAAGGCCCGGTGCAGCCCAATCTGCAGCAGCTGAACCTGGGCGACGGCACGGCGACGCTGAACACCAGCTGGACGGTGGTGCTGCCCGGCGACGCGCGGCAGATCGCGCTGCCCGGGCCGGTGCGCACCCGCCTCCAGCCGGGCACGCACGGCTTCTCGCTCACCGTCGCGGTCTCTCCGGGGCTCGACTTCGCCCACTGGAACTTCACCGACCTGGGCGAGACCTCCTGGACCGCCTTCGCCTTCTCCTCGGGGAGCTTCACCGTTCCATGAGAAAGCTCGCGTTCATCCTTCTGCTCGCCGCCTGCAAGCAGGGCGCGAACCTCTGCACCGCCGACACGCAGTGCAAGCCGGGCTTCAGCTGCGATCAGTCGACCGGCGCCTGCGGCTGCATCGCGGACTCCAGCTGCGCCACGACCGAGAGCTGCAACGCCGCCGGCTTCTGCCAGGCGCGCCTGCGCTGCGACTCGTCGTCCGACTGCACCACGGGAAACCTCTGCGACAGCGTCAGCGGCACCTGCATCGCCCAGGGAAGCTGCTCGTCGCTCGACATCCAGTGCGCCGCGGGCCAGGTCTGCCAGGGCTCGGCTTGCGTCCCGGGCTGCCGCCACGACGGCGACTGCCCCGCGCCGTCCGACGTCTGCAGCCTGTGTCCGGCCGGAACGCCCGCCGCGCAGTGCCCGACGGGCAACCTCTGCGTGCGCGGCCAGTGCGACACCAAGCTGACCTGCAACTACGGCGACCTCTGCCAGCCGCAGAGCGCCACCGTCAACGTCTGCGCGGCCGACACGCGCGGCCCTTTCTGCCAGCCGTGCGTGGAGCAGGCCGGCACGACCACCTTCTGCCCCGGCGCCGACGGCTTCGGCCACGGCAACTACTGCCTCATCGACGGCAGCAAGCCGCTGGGGCAGTCGGTCTTCTGCGGGGTCGACTGCGCCCAGGGTCAGGAGTGCCCGTACGGCTACGTCTGCCACGACGTCCGCGAGGTGCGCCCGCAGAACTGCGACCCGGACGCCGGCCTCTCCGCCTGCGCGGACCTGCCGGTGGCAGTCGCCTGCGACCCGGCGCACAGCCACGCCGGCGCCGTCGGCGGGCTGGTCAACGACGACTGCGTGGCGGCCGGGCTCATCGGCGCCGTCTGCGATCCCGGCAGCAAGCAGTGCGTGCCGCAGTGCCTGGGAACGGGCGAGACCGGCGTGCAGTCGTTCTGCTCCTGCACGCAGGACTCGGACTGCCCGCAGGACCAGTGCGACAGCATCAAGCGCAGCTGCGTGACGAGCGGCCAGCCCTGCATTCCGGGCCTCTCGCCCGATCAGTGCACCACCCTCCACAAGATCCGCTGCGCCAAGGAGACCGATCCGCGGCTGGGCGAGGTGGGCTTCTGCAAGATCGGCGCGAACTGCGCGCCCGACCAGGGCTTCACCTGCGAGATCCTGCTGGGAAACTAGTCACTCCGCGGCTTGGACCTGATCGTCGGCCAGCTCGTCGGTGCCGCCGAAGGCCTGCTGCAAGAGCGCGGCGACCTGGGCGTCGGGCAGCTCTTCACTTGATGGCGCCGACGGCAGCTCGATGCTGAGCGCCGCGCGCGCGGTCAGCTCCTCCAGCAAGAAGACGGCGCCGTTCAAGAGCTCTCCCTTGTCGCGGCTCAGATCGATGGCCGCCCCACAGGCGCAGGGCAGCGTCAGGTCGAGCAGCGCGGCCTCGCCGAAGCGCGGCAGGTCGAGCGCGTGCTTCTCTCCGCACGCGGCGCAGAGCCGGCTCTTGGGAACGATGGGCAACAGCAGCTTCGTCTCCACGTCCACGGCGTAGATCGTGTAGTCGCGAAAGCCGTCCGGGTCGGGCTCGCCCTCGAGTGCGTAAGGGTCGCGGATGCCCTCTTCGTTGGTCCACACCACCTGCGTCACGAAGGTGGCCGCGCCCGCTCCTGCCAGGATCGCTCCGGGGCTCGCCCGCGCGGGCAGGTCGCTGGCGGTGCCGTCCAGCTGCTCCAGATGGACCTCCTCGCGCGCGTCGAGCACGGAGAGATCGATGAGCCCGTGCCACAGCTGCGACAGGCGCTGCAGCGCGATGGGCCGCGCCACCTCGTCGGGGACGATCCAGCGCCGGTGGACGAGGCCGATGCCGGAAGGGTCGCGAATCGGGTCCACTCGCTCGCGGGTCACGGGCATGCGGGGGCTTCTACCTCAATCGCGGGCCGCTATGGCGGAGAGGTAGCCTGTCGAGCATACTCAACTTGACGATTGCCTTGAGGAGGCTTCCCAAGTGCCCCCCGCGAAGAGCCGCCGCAGGAAGGTCATCCGCATGCCGAAAGCCGCGCCCCGAGGCGAGCCGGAAGCACCGGAAGAAGACGACGAGCCCGCCGAAGAGCCGGAAGAGCCCAAAGCGAAAGCGCATACGAAGGCGCGGAGCAGTGGAGACTGGGGCGAGCTCGCGGACCAGGCTTCGCGGAAGGTGCGCGAGCTGGCCGACAAGGCGATGCCCAAGGCCAAGGAGGCGGGCGAGTCCGCGAAGCGCATGGCGGTCGACGTCTCGGAGGGCCTGGACGGCGCCTTCGCCAAGGTGAGCGAGCGCGCGCGAGACTTGATGGCCAAGGGCCAGCACACCCGCGTGCGCGTCAAGTTCCGCGGCAAGCAGCTGACCGAGCTGCCCATCGCGGTGGTGGCCGCGGCAGAGGCCGCGAGCTTCTGGTGGTTCGGCCCGCTGCGCCTCGTGCTCGGACACGTGGTGGGCAAGGCCGTGCTCGACGTGGAGTTCGTCTCCAACGCCGACACCAACGTCGCCCAGGGCCGTGGGTTTTTGGCCGACGGAGAGCTGGAGAAGGCCATCGCCGAGTTCGACAAGGCGTTGGCCATGGACCGCCGCTGCGCCGGCGCGCTGCTGGGAAAGGGCATTGCCCTGAAGCTCCGCGGCGACCGCGCCGCTGCCCGGAAGTGGTTCGAAGAGGCCGAAGAGGCCGACCCTCGCGGCGAACCCGGCCGCGAAGCCCGCCGGCACCTGGACAACCTCTAGCGGCAGGAGCTGCTAGCGGACTTCGTCGAGGTAGCGCTTGTCGAGCTCTTCGCGGCAGGGCTCAGACTCGGGCGGGCCTTTGCGGGCCGCGAAGAGATAGTCGCGGCGGACGCGCGGCGAGCGCAGCTTCCACTTGCCCGCGCCCTCCCAGTTGCCGTTGGCGTCGATGCTGGTGACGACCTGGTACTCCGCCTCTTCTCCCGGGGCATAGAAGAGATAGAAGCGGATGAGGCCGTCCTTGCCGCGCTCCCAGTGCACGCCGCCGGCCGGGTTCTGGCCGAGCACGGTGACGTCTTTGCGGTGCAGCTTCACCGAGTAGCAGCCGTTGATGCGCGGGTTGCGCTGATCGGCGTCCAGCGCCAGCCGCGCCATGGTGCGCGTCGAGACGTAGCGGAAGGTGAGCGGCTCGTTGGCGAGCACCACCGTGCCTTCGGCGTAGACGTTGGGGCTGCCCTCGACGCAGGGGTCGCCGTCGCAGGCCAGGAAGCGGTAGGTGCCGGAGACGTCGGCCGCCGAAGGCTTGCTGGGCAGCGACGCGCCGCAAGCGGCGCAGAGGACGATGGCAAACAGGCAGCGCATGAAGCGCGCTACGCTAGCAGGCGTTGCGCTTTCCGGCGAACCGCATCGCGCCCTGGTGTTCGAGAAGATCCTGCGCGGCCTGCGGGTGGCGCCGGCCCCAATCGATCATCTGGTTCACCGCCCGCGGATGCTGCGAGCCGATGCCGGCGAAGTCCTGCCACTCCTGGTGCAACGCCATGAACGACTCCCAGCCATAGCCGGGGTTGGCCACCGCCCACTGCTGCAGCAGAAGCGCGCGCGGGCCGTTGTTGCCCTCCCAGACCAGCAGCTGGTCCGAGGCTTTCGGGTGCTGCCGCGACCACGCGCACAGCTCCTGCGCGGCCTCGGGATGACTCTGTTTCCAACCGGCCAGCTCCTGCTTCGGGGTCGGCCGGTCATGCGCGCAGGCGACCGTCAGCGAGCAGCCGAGCGCAGCCAGGGCAAGCCTCATGGCCATAAGCTAATGCATGCGGGCGCCGGGGCGCAGCCTCCAGAAGTAGAGACCGTACGCTTGCCCGGGCGAAAGCTCGACGAGATCGAAGCGGGACGGATCGCGCGCCATCACCTCTTGCATCGAGAGCTTTCCACGCGGGGTGGAGGTGACCGCGTAGCTGGTCCCGAAATCGCTCAGCACGCGCGCCACCGCGGCTCCAGATGGACGCTGCGGACCGCAGGCAGGCGCGGGGCAGTCGATGCCTTCGCCCACCGCGTGATGCCAGAGCCAGAAGAGCTGCGGCGAGCCCATGTAGAGCAGCACCGGATCGTAGGCGAGCAGGTAGCGATATTCGGGCAGGTAGCTGAGGAGGATCTGCGTCATCCAGGCGTCGTCGGTGAAGATCACCGAGCCCGGCGGCACCGTCTTGCGCACGGAGGCGGCGATGCGCTCGAAGGCGGCCGGCTCGTCGTAGAAGTGGTGGCCCACGTCCCAGCAGCGGCGAACGTTCAGCGGAAGAAGCCAGGCGAAGGCCAGCGCCGCCACGGCCGCCAGCCAGCGCCGGATTCCAATGCCTCGCGTCCCCAGCGCGGGCGCGCGCGGCCAGAGCATGGCCGTCAGCAGCGCGATGCACGGGGCGCCGTAGTCGACGAAGCGCAGCGCCACCACCATCATCAGGCACGAGACCAGCACCGCAAGGAGCGCGGCCCGCACCGCCGGCGGCTCGCCGCAGCGCTCGCGCCGAAGGCCCGCCACCAGGGCCGCGATGCAGAGCAAGAAGAGCGGCCAGCCCTCGCGCAGGAAGATGGCCACGCCGCGCTCGCCCACCTCCGCGCTTCCGTGTGGCAGCGACTTGCCAAAGACCAGCAGCGTCTGCGCCAGGCCCTCGGCGCACAAGAGCGCTCGATCGGGGCGGACGAGCAGCGCTAGCGCGACGCCGCCCACGCTCCACAAGACGGCTCGTGACGAGCCCGCGCCGGTCCGGCGAAAACCCCCGCGCGCCCCCGCGAAGCCGAGCATGCAGAAGATGGGCGAGAAGGGCGAGCTCAGGTGCACGAGTCCGTGCGCAAACCCCGCCGCGAGCGCGGCCACCGGCGAGACGAACCCCGCGCCCGCGACTAGCTGGACCAGCATCAAGGCAGTGGAGACATGGCCCGGCCGCGCGGTCTGATCGCGAATGAGAAAGACGCCTAGCGACAAAGGCGCCAGCGCCAGCCACCAAGGCGCGCCACCGCCGCCGGGGCTCATGCGGCCGATCGCCCAGGCCAGCGTCGCCGCCAGGCCTCCCGCGATGGCGGCGCCGGCCAGCCGGGCGCCCCACAGGTCGCCGAACGGCAGGAAGGGCAGCAGCAAGTAGTGAAACCCGAGCCAGGGATCGACGCCGGTATCGCCCAGCATCGTGAAGGGCAGGAACGGGTGCCCGCGCAGCGAAAAACCGCTCTCCCAGAGCCGCCGCGTATAGGCCAGGTGCGAGAAGCCGTCGGGGTCGATGAGCCCCGGCATGCCCGACGCGCAGACCAGCGCCACCGCGGCGGCGAACAGGCCTGCGAGGGCGATGTACCGGCGGGGCATTTTGGCGGCGAAACATACGCGAAAAGCATGGCCGCGGGGGCTCTGAACGAGTAAAAACAGCCCTCCAAAAAAGAGGTTCGAACAGCATGGCAGATGCAATCGGTCCCCAGCTCGTCGCGGTCGCCATCGAAGACGAGATGCGGCAGGCGTATCTCGACTATTCCATGTCGGTCATCGTCGGCCGCGCGCTCCCCGACGTCCGCGACGGATTGAAGCCGGTCCACCGCCGGATTCTCTACGCGATGTTCGACCAGGGCATGCTGCACAACAAGCGCTACAGCAAGTGCGCCGGTACCGTCGGCGAGGTGCTGAAGAAGTACCACCCGCACGGCGACGCCTCGGTCTACGACGCGCTGGTGCGCCTCGCGCAAGAGTGGAACCTGCGCAACCCGCTCATCGACGGGCAGGGAAACTTCGGCAGCATCGACGGCGACTCCGCCGCCGCCTACCGCTACACGGAAGCGCGCCTCGCGCGACTGGCGGAGTACATGCTGGCCGACATCGACAAGGACACCGTCGACTTCGGGCCCAACTTCGACGAGTCCACCACCGAGCCTTTGGTGCTCCCGACGCGCTTTCCCAACCTGCTCGTCAATGGCTCCGCCGGCATCGCGGTCGGCATGGCCACCAACATCCCGCCGCACAACCTCGGGGAAGTGATCGAGAGCTGCATCTACCTCATCGATCACCCCGAGGCCACGCTCAACGAGCTGCTCGACCCCAAGCTGGGCGGCACTCTCTTGGGCGGCATCCAGGGTCCAGACTTTCCCACCGGCGGCATCCTGATGGGCATCGGCCCCATTCGCGCTTTGTACGAGGGCGGCCGGGCGATCTTGCGCATGCGGGCCAAGATCGACATCGAGATCGACAAGAAGACCGAGCGCGAGAAGATCATCGTCCTGGAAGTGCCCTACCAGGTGAACAAGGCGCGGGCCATCGTCGCCATCGCCGATCTCGTCAAAGAGAAGAAGCTGGAGGGCATTTCAGACCTGCGCGACGAGTCGTCCCGCGAAGGCATCCGCGCGGTCATCGAGACCAAGCGCGACGCCATCACCGCGGTGGTGCTGAACAACCTCTACCAGCACAGCATGCTCTTCCAGGATTCGTTCGGCGCCACCATGCTCTCCATCGACGGCGGGCAGCCGAAGACGCTGCCGCTCAAGGGCATCCTCCAGCGCTTCGTCCACCACCGCCGCGACGTGGTCACCCGCCGCACGCGCTACGAATTGCGCAAGGCGCAGGAGCGCGAGCACATCTTGCTCGGCTACAAGATCGCGCTCGACCACATCGACGAGATCATCGCGCTCATCAAGGCCTCTGCGTCGCGCGACGAGGCCTCGACCAAGCTGCAGCAATTCTACGGGCTCTCCGAGATTCAGGCGAAGGCCATCTTGGAGATGCAGCTGCAGCGGCTGACGGGGCTGGAGAAGGAAAAGATCATGCAGGAGCTGGCCGAGGTGCAGGCGCTGATCACCAGGCTCAGCGCCATCCTCGCCTCGGAGGCGCTCTTGCTACAAGTCATCAAGACCGAGCTCAACGAGGTGAAGGAGCTCTTCGCCGACCCGCGCCGCACCGAGATCATCAGCGCCGGCGCGGACATGTCCGACGAGGACCTCATCGCCGAGGAGGACATGGTGGTGACCTTCAGCCACCAGGGCTACGTGAAGCGCAACCCGGTCACGCTCTATCGCGCGCAGAAGCGCGGCGGGCGCGGCAAGGGCAGCGCGGGCACGGGCGACGAGGACTTCATCGAGCAGATCTTCGTCGCTTCCACGCACGCTTATCTTCTGACCTTCACCACCAAGGGCCGCATCTTCTGGCTCAAGGTGCACGAGCTGCCGCAGGCCGGGCGGGCCGCGCGCGGCAAGGCCATCGTCAACCTGGTGCAGCTGGCGCAGGACGAGAAGATCGCCGCGCTCTTGCCGGTGAAGGAATTGAAAGCGCCCAAGAAGGGCGAGGACGACGCGGTCGATGAAGAGGCCGCGGCCGCCGCGGTGGAGGACGTCGTTCCGGCGGCTGCCGGCGAAGAGGTGGTCGAGAGTGAAGCCGCGCGTGTGGCGGCCAAGGCCGTGCAGGTGGCGGCCGGTCCGTACCTCATCTTCGTCACCCAGAAGGGTCTCATCAAGCGCACCAAGCTGATGGCCTTCGCGCGGCCCCGGCCCAGCGGCCTCAAGGCGCTCTCCATCGAGGAGAACGACTCGCTGGTGGCCGTGCTGCACGCCAGGGGTGACGAGGACATCCTCATCGGCACCGCCAGCGGCGTGGCCATCCGTTTCGACCAGAAGGAAGTGCGCGCCATGGGCCGGACGGCCTTCGGCGTGAAGGGCATCAGCCTGGAGGCCGGCGACAAGGTGGTCGGCGCGGAGCTGGCCAAGACTGGCGCGACGCTGCTCACCGTCACCGAGAACGGCTACGGCAAGCGCACCGCCCTCGAGGAGTACCGGCTCACGCACCGGGGCGGCAAAGGCGTCATCGACATCAAGACCGGCGAGCGCAACGGCAGCGTGGTGGCGGTGCTGCAGGTCACCGACGCGGATCAGATCATGATCGTCACCAACAAGGGCACGCTCATTCGCAGCCGGGTGGCGGACGTCTCGATCATCGGGCGCAACACCCAGGGCGTGAAGCTGATGGGCCTCACCCAAGAGGGCGAGAAGGTCGTAGGCACCACCCGGGCTCCCGAAGAGCGCGAGGCCGACGCAGCGGGCGCCGTGGCGGCCGAGGCGGCCGATCAGGAAGACGACGACGGCGGCCCGCCCGACGGCGGCACCGACGAGACGTAGAAGACGCGTCGCGCCAAGGCCTTGCCCGCCTCTTTGCCCATGCACAATTTGCCTGGGCGGAGGCGGGGGATGCGCTGGGGGGCGTTGTTGGTGGTGCTGGCGGCGGGATGCGCCGGCAAGTCCGTTTCATCCGATCCAGGAAGCGTCGGAGTCGGCCAGACGCTGCCCGATGACGCAGGCGCCGCTCCGGCCGCGGATGCCGGAGCGCCCGACGCGGGTCCTCCACAAATCGATCCGGCAGCCGACGCGGGTTCGCAGCCTGCCGACGCCGGACCCGATCGCGGCACCGGCGTCTCCACTCCGGACGCTGGCCCTGCGGGCGGCGGCGACTGGATGCAGTATCGCCACGACCAACGCGGCAGCTCGCTCGACGACGGCGCCTTCACGGCTTCCGGCGCCGCCGCGCTGACCACGCGCTGGACGTTGGAGCTGGGCCAGTACGTCTACACGCAGGCGATGATCGCCCAGGACCTGGTCGTCTTCACCACCGCCTTCAGCGGCAACGTGGTGGCGGTCGACCCGGCGACGGGCGCCATCCGCTGGACCAAGACGCTGAACTCTGCCGTCACCACCACCTGCGGCGGCACCGAGCATCCAGGCTTCTGGGCCGCCGCGGCCATCGACGATGCGGCGGTCTACGTCGCCTCGGCCGACGGCCACGCCTACGCGCTCTCGCGCGCAGACGGCTCGACCATCTGGTCCACCGCCGTCGCCGACCCCACCGCCGCCGGACATGGGGAGTTCATCCAGTCGTCGCCCGTGCTCTCGGGCGGCAAGATGTTCCTGGGCGTCGCCAGCTCGTTCCACTGCGACGAAGTGGCGGGCCGCATCGCCTCGCTTGATCTAGCGACGGGCGCGGTGCAGCAGGCGTCGCTGGTGAATCCGGGGCAGCAGGGCGCGGCGGTGTGGAGCAGCATCAGCGTCGCCGAAGAGGAGAACCGGCTCTACGTCACCTCTGGCAACCGCATCGGCGATGCTTCGCTGACGCCCAACGCGCAGGCCTTCCTGGCGGTGGACGCGGACTCGCTCGAAGTGCTGGACCGCTGGCAGAACCCCACCACGCTCGACGACAGCGACTTCGGCAGCTCGCCCACGCTCGTCGACGTGCAGGGTCTCAGGCTGGTGGCGGCCACCAGCAAGGACGGCTGGCTCTACGTGCTCCGCCGCGACGCGCTCTCGGCTGGCCCGTTCTGGAAGTACCAGCTGGCGGTCATCGACCCCTCGAAGCCGACGGCCGGTGGAGACCCCAGCGCGGGCTTCGGCAGCATCGCGACGCCGGTGATGGCGGGCGGGCTTCTCATCGCCGCCGGAGGGCGCACCCCGGACGGGCAGGTTGGCTCTGTAGTGGCGTTCAATCCAGCCACCGGAGGCATCGCCTGGAGACACACCCCGCCGGGTTACGTCATCGCCCCGCCCGCCGCGGCCGGCGAAATCCTCGCCGTCGAGTCGAGCGCGCCCGACGGAACCAGCAGCGCGCTGGAGATCCTCAACCTCGCGACGGGAGCGGTGATCGCGCGTTTCAACCGGCCAATCGCGACCTACGCGGCGCCCTCCATCGGCCACGGCCTCGTCATCTGGACCGATGCTTTCGGCCACGCGACCGCGCTGGGCGCGCCCTAGATCGCTCGGGGTGGGCGGCGGTAGGGCCTACTTCCTCTCACGATCGCGCCGTTGCGGAGCTGAAAAAGGGATGGTAGCGGATCAATCCCGTGATTGTCAGATTCGCTACTTTCTCTCTTCTCGCGCTTGCCGCTGCTTGCGGCCAGCCCGCGGCGCAGCTCGAACGCGCTCGCGACCTGGCGCTCGAAGGCCACCACAAGACCGCGCTGCTCGAAGCCCGCGCGGTGCTGCTCACTCTACGCGATCAAGGCGGCGAGAAGGCAGACGCCGTCCGCCGCGGTGCGCTCAAGCTCGCCGGCGACCTCTGCGCGGTCTATCTCGAGGACCCGCGCTGCGCCGCGCACGAGTATCGCGAATTGGTGAAGCACTACCCGACCTCGCCCGAGTCGTTCGAGGCGCGCGATCGCCTGGGCGACCTGGACCTGCGGGACGGCGACGTCCGCGGAGCCATCGCCGCCTGGCGCGATCAGGTCGCCACCGCTCCCGACCGCGCCGGCGCCGATGCCGCGCAGCTCAAGGTCGCGCGCGCGCTGCTCGAGCAGGGACAGTTCCACGACGCCCGCGTCGCCGCCGCCGAGCTGCAGAGCCGCTGGCCTGGGTCGAAGCTCGCCTCCGCCGCCGCGCTGCTGGCCGCTTCGTCGTTCCACCTGTCCGGCCGCCACGCCGACGCCATCGCGGCGTACGACGAAGTGGAGCGCAAGTTCCACGGCACGCAGCAGGGCGCCGAGGCGCTCTTCGAAAAGGGCAACTGCCTGGCCGAGACCGGCGATGACGAGCGCGCCGTCGGCGCATACACCGACGCGCTGGTGCGCCACGACTCGCCCGAGGCGGTGCAGTTCGCGCTGCAGCGCGCCGAGCGCCGGTTGCAGCGCGGCAAGGCCGTCAACCCGCGCAACCTCGCGGCGGTCTGGGATCGCGGCCTCGCCCGCGCCGGCCGCACCTCGCAGCACTAAAAGGTTCACCGCCTCGCGTTCTTCGCGGTGAATGTTTTTGTTCCGTGAGACCTTTTCCCCTGCCCCTGCGCGTTTGTCTTTGAAAGGGGCATTCTCATGAAAAAGTTTGGTGTCGTTGCGCTGGTGTTGGTCAGCTCGGCTTGTACCTTCCTCGACTCGGCCAGGAACGGCGCGGAGAACCGCGCGGGCCAGAACGTCGGCGAGCGCATCGTCGGCAACGCCGGCTCGGGCGGCAGCGGCGGCGCTCCAGGCGCGCAGTCCGCCTCGTACGGGAGCGGCGGCGGCGCAGGCGGCGGAATGAGCGCGGCCACCATGCCTCCGGCGGTGATGAACCTCTACATGAGCACCATCTTCAACTACGCCTTCACGCCCGGCGGCTACGACATCGGACAGGCTCCCTACGCCGTGGGCCAGTACACGCGCTTCACCGGCAAGGGCGACGGCGGCAAGGGCATCACCGTCGAGCGCGCACACCTCTTCGACGACGCCCAGGGCCGCCAGTGGTGGAAGGTGAAGTTCACCGACGACAGCGGCAAGACCACCATCTTGGAAGGCCTGCTCGACCCGCAGCAGCAGAAGTTCGTCCGCATGCGCGCGAAGTTCCCCGACGACGCCGCGGGCAACGAGCTGCCGGTCGATCAGCAGAGCTACTACCACCCGGCGCAGAAGCTCTCGCCCGAGTCGGTGCAGGGCGCGACCCGCGGCACGGAGAGCGTCTCGGTGCCGGCCGGCACCTTCAGCGCGAAGCACGTCGTCTTCGGCGGCTACGACGGCTCGCACGAGTGGTGGATCGACGGCAAGGTCCCGGGCGGCGCGGTCAAGCAGCTGATGTCCAGCCCCAAGAGCGACAAGGCCCGCTGGGAGATGGTGCTGGACGCCTACGGCAGCGGCGCCCAGAGCGAGCTCGGCACCACCAGGTAGGGCTTTCCCCGGCAGGCGGGGCGCGATAGACCCGCCTGCCATGAAACACGATGCATCGGCGCGCGAGTTCGGCCGCGCCAAGGGTCTCTTCCCCGGCGGCGTCAACTCTCCCGTCCGCGCCTTCAAGGGCGTGGGCGGCGAGCCCTTGTTCATCGCGCGTGGAGAAAAGGCGCGCATCGTCGACGACGACGGCAACTCGTACGTCGACTACGTGCTCAGCTGGGGACCGCTCCTGGCGGGCCACGCGCATCCGAAGATCGTCGCCGCCATCACCGAGACCGCGCGCCTGGGGACGAGCTTCGGCGCCCCCACGGGCCGCGAGAGCGTGCTGGCGGAGAAGGTCCGGCAGCTGGTTCCGTCGATGAAGAAGCTGCGCTTCGTCTCCAGCGGCACGGAGGCCACGTCGCACGCGCTGCGGGTGGCGCGCGGCTTCACGGGCCGCGAGCGGGTGGTGAAGTTCGAGGGCTGCTTCCACGGCGCCACCGACGCGCTCCTGGTCAAGGCTGGCTCGGGCGTCGAGACGCTGGGCCTGCCCGACTCTCCCGGCGTTCCCGCGGCGCTGGCCGCGCTCACCACCGTGCTGCCCTTCAACGACGCCGAGGCGGTGCGGGCGCACTTTCGCGGGCCGCTCGGCCGTGAGACGGCCTGCGCCATCATCGAGCCGGTGGTGGGCAACATGGGCGTCCTCAACCCCAAGCCTGGCTTCCTCGAGGCGCTGCGCGAAGAGACGCGCAAAGCCGGATCGCTGCTCATCCTCGACGAGGTGATGACCGGCTTCCGCGTGGCTCGCGGCGGGGCGCAGGAGAAGTACGGAATCGAGCCGGACCTCACCTGCCTGGGCAAGGTGATCGGCGGCGGCCTGCCGGTGGGCGCCTACGGCGGCCGCGAGGAGATCCTGGCCATGGTGGCGCCCGACGGGCCCATCTACCAGGCCGGCACGCTCTCGGGAAACCCGCTGGCCATGGCGGCCGGCATCGCCATGCTCGACCTCGTGGCCCAGAAGGGCTTCACCGAAAGCATCGAACAGGCCACCACCGGCTTGTGTGAGCGCCTGCGCGAGGAGTGCGCGCGCGCAAAAGTCCCGGCGCAGATCAACCAGGCCGGCTCGATGTGGACCTGCTTCTTCACCGGCAGCGAGGTCTTCGATTATTCGTCGGCCAAGACCTCCGACACGGCCCGCTTCGCCCGCCTCCACCGCGCCATGCTGAACCAGGGCATCTACCTGCCGCCCTCCCAATTCGAGGCCGCCTTCACCTCCAGCGAACACGGCCAGCCCGAACTGGACGCCACCGTCACCGCCTTCCGCGCCTCTCTCGCTTGAAGCGTCGCGATGGCTTTCAGCTCACGAAGTCGCTGATGGTCATGAGGAGGCCGGCCACCCAGGAGAGGCCGAACATGATGCGGGCGAACTTCGGCCTCACCGGCGCCACCGGCGGAACCCCCTGGATGGCGCGGGTCAGCCCCACCAGCCCGACGATGACCGCGATGAGAAAGATCACCAGCTCATTCCAGGTGAAGCGACCGCGGCCGGACAGCCAGCGCGCCGGCAGGTCGATCACCTGGTAGCTCGCCGCCAGGTAGAGCAGCGGCAGGCCCCAGAGCAGCAGCAACCCCACCACGCCGCTGACCGTCTTGCCCACCGTGCCGCGGGTCCAGCGGGCCAGCGCGGAGAGCGTCTTGACCCGCTCGGCGCGGACGTTCGCCCGGCGCGCGGCGCGAGAGCTGCCCAGGAGGCTGTTCGAAGGCCGAAGCATCTACGCGCACGATAACACGCCGCGTTTGACCGGCGTTCCCGCCGCGTGTTAGATGCGCGCCGCTTTGTGAAGGGCGACCAGTCGATGGATCCCAAGGATGTGAAGGGCCAGGGCGAAAATATCGCCTCGGCCTATCGCAAGGCCGGGCCGTACATCGACGCCAGCTGGCAGCTGGCCGGGTCGGTCGGGCTGGGGACGGTTGGCGGGTGGTTTCTGGACAAGTGGCTGCACACCGGACCGTGGCTTTTGGTCGCAGGAGCGCTGCTCGGTATCGGGATTGGGTTTTATACGTTCTTCCGCATTCTGATGAACCTGGACAAGAGGAAGCGTTGAGCGAAGCAGCGAAACAGCCCGTCCTGCCCTACGCCGTGGCGAGCGCGTGCGCCTGCGCGCTGGGTCTCGGGCTCTCGCTCCTCTTGCAGAAGCCGGTCGCGCTCTACGCTTCGGCCGCCGCTTCGGTGGGCGCGCTCTGCGGGCTGTCGGGTCTGGCGGCGTTCGCCGGCCGCGGGCTGAACGGCGTCCTTCTGGGTTTCCTGGTCGGCTTCCTCGCTCGGGCGGTGCTGGTCGCGGCCGGACTGCTCGTCTCCGGCGCGCGCGGCAACGACGCGCTCACCTACGTCTTCACCTTCTTCGCTCTCTACCTCGCGACCCAGCTCGTCGAGATCCTGTTCGTCGCCCGCGGCGCGCAAGGAGCCACGCCATGATCGCCCTCGCCTTCGCCCTCTTGCTGGCCCAAGCCGAGCCTGTCCCCGCCCACGAAGGCGGCCACCAAGGGCACCCCACGCTGGAGCAGACCGAGAGGCGCGAGCACGGCATCAGGCACGAGCTCGAGGGGCACGACGAGGAAGAGGGCGGCATCGCCGGCCACATCTTCCACCACGTCCAGGACGAGACGGTGATGCCGCTCGGCTTCTGGGCCGGCAACCGCTACATCCGCTTCGACATCACCAAGCACGTGATCAACATGTGGATCGCCGCCGGCGTGCTGCTCATTGTCGTAGGCCTGGGCGCGCGCAAGCGGGCCATGATTCCCAAGGGCGGCTACAACCTGCTCGAGACCTTCGTGATGTTCATCCGCGACGAGATCTCGGTGAAGAACATCGGCCACGACGCCTATTTGTATACCAACTATCTTTGCACGGCGTTCTTCTTCATCCTCTTCATGAACCTGACGGGCCTCGTGCCCATCCCCAAGGTGGGCGGCTTCCCCGGCGTCTCCACCGCCACGGGCAACATCTCGGTCACGGTGGTGCTGGCGCTCTTCACCTTTGCCCTGACCCAGATCGCCGGCATGCGCGCGCAAGGCGTGGTCGGCTACTGGACCCACCTCGTCCCCGGCGGCGTGCCCAAGGCGCTGTGGCCGCTGATGTTCGTCATCGAATTTTTCGGGTTGTTCACCAAGCCCTTCGCGCTGACGGTCCGCCTCTTCGCCAACATGGTGGCCGGGCACATCGTCATCTTCTTCCTCATCGCGCTGACGCTCTTCATCTCCGTCTGGGTGGCGCCGGTGAGCATCGCCTTCTCGCTCGGCATCTTCATGCTCGAGCTCTTCGTGGCGCTGGTCCAGGCCTATGTCTTTACGATTCTGAGTGCGCTCTTCATCGGGATGACGCAGCACGCGCACTGACGCACTTCACGCGGGCTGGGCCACCTCACAGCGGCCTCGGGTCCATACCCCGCGACAACCTGCCACTCCTCGCCGCTGGGGCTCTTGGCAATCAAGCAGTACGGAGGGTTTCACCATGAACGCATTCTCTCTCGGCTACTTCGCGGCCGGCATCGGTGCCGGACTCGCGGTCATCGGCGCGGCATTCGGCATCGGCAAGATCGGCGCTTCGGCCATGGAAGGCACTGCACGGCAGCCGTCCGCCGGCGGCGACATCCGCACCTCGATGATCATCGCCGCGGCGCTCATCGAAGGCGTGACGCTCTTCGCTGAAGTCGTCTGCATCATCCTCGCGGTCAACAAGTAAAGTAGCCGTTCGCTGGGGAGCCGGACCTGGTCCGGCTCTCCGCCAAGCCTTTGGAGCTCTCCATGTTGCTCGCCGCCGGACTCACGGACGTCAACTTCGCGCTCAGCTTCTGGACCGCCATCACCTTTGGTCTGTTGCTCATCGTGCTGGGCAAGTTCGCCTGGACGCCGATCATCCAGATGATCGAGACGCGCGAGAAGACCATCGGCGACGCCATCGAGGCCGCCAAGAAGGAGCGCGCCGCCGCCGAGGCCGCCGCCGCCGAGATGAAGGTCACGCTGCAGAAGGCGCGCGACGAGTCGGCCGAGATGATGCGCAAGAACCAGCAGGAAGTCAGCGCCGCCAAGGCCGAGCTGATGGCCGCCGCCCGTCAGGAGAGCGACAACCTGCTCCAGGCCGCGCGCAAGACCATCGAGGAGGAGAAGCGCAAGGCCGTGGCCGAGCTGCGTTCGCAGGCGGTGGACATCGCCATCGACGCCGCCTCGCGCCTGGTCCAGATGAACATGGACCCCGCCCGGCAAAAGGCCCTCGTCGAAGAGTACCTCCAGCAACTCCCCAAGACCCGCGCCTGAAAAACTTCACCGCGAAGACGCGAAGTACGCGAAGAAGAACCAAAAGAAAAACTTCTGGTTTTCCTTCGCGAACTTCGCGCCCTTCGCGGTGAAAAAGAGCTGTTTATTTCTTCAGTT
>DATBAA010000190.1:0-3545 GCA_036271755.1 Myxococcales bacterium
CGCGAGCGCCGCGCGGGCCGTCCTGCCGCGCATTCCCCGCCACAAGCGCAATTGAACCGTCCAGCGCTCGCCGCGGGCCCATTCGGCCTTGTAGCTCTCGTTGCCGCGCAGGAAGTCGAACTCGCTCAGGCCTTCCGCGAAGGCGTCGCTGACGGTTCGCGCCAACAACACCAATCCAACCGATTTCGAGCCCCATTCGGGATCATATCCCGATTGGTAATAATTGAACTTGCCCTGCGCCCCGCTGCCGAAGACGACGCCGTAGACCGAAGCCACCGGCCTTCGCGCGCAGAACAGCGTGTACATGCGCAGCGAGCCATTCTTGGCCAGCCGGGAGATGGCCTCGCGGTGGAAGGCTTCGTGCTTCTCGCCGATGACGCCGTCCGAGCCGCCCTCGGCCGCCCAGCGGGCCTTGTGCAGCGTGAAGAAATGCTCGGTCGCCTTTGCCGCCTCTTCCGGCGTGCGCGCGCATTCAATCGAAGTGCCGGGCTGCTTGAAGAGCCACTTCTCGCGCCGCTTCAAGTTCTCGCGGCGACTCAAGCCCTGCAGATAGGTTTCGTAGGTTCCCTGCAAAGGAATGTGCGGGCAGACGTAGCGCAGGCGGCCGTCGCGGGTGATGCCGCGGCTCAGCTGCGCGTTGGGAAAGCGCTGCGCCAGGTTGACCGCCGTGAAGCTCTCGCGCCACAGATCGTCCAGGTCGCAGAGATCCCACTCCAGGTTCTGCACGGCCGTCAGGCACTGCTCGAAGATCTCGCGCTCGCGGCCGGGCGCCGCCAGGGCGTCCATGTAGTCGCAGCCGGTCTCGCTGTCGCCGACGAAGGCCACGCGCTTGAGCAGCACGCCGCCCAGCCGGACCTGCTCGCTGAAGAGCGGCAGAAAGCCGATCAGCTGGCCGCCCTCGCGAATGCAGATCAGCTGCAGCTCGCGGCCTTCGCCCCACTGCGCCCACCAGGGCTCGAGCCAGTCGGGCGAGAGGAACATCGAGCCGGCGCGGGCCACCAAATTCAACGCCCGCCACTCTTCGCGAACCGCCGCGAAGTCGTGCAGCACCGACACTTCGATGGACGCCGGGGTCATCTCCACTGCCGCTGTCACTTGAGGAGCTCGCGAACGCAGGTGGCGACGTGCTCGGCGTCGGCCGGCGACAGGTCCTGGTGCACGGGCAGCTCCAGCACGGTCTCGCGCAGCTCGTCCACCTCGGGGAACTCGCCCGCGGCCACGCGCGGGTGGCGGATGCGCCAGAAGTCCACCGACTCGACGCCGCGCGAGAGCAGGCGCGCCTTGGCGGCCGCCTTGTTGCGCATCTTCACCGGATAGAAGAGCGGCGACACTCCCGGCGTCAGCTCGCCCGTCACCGGCGGAGCCACGTCGCGCAGCATCGCGTACAAGAGGAAGTAGTTGCGGCGGCGGCGCTCGACGATGCTGGCGAAGTCCTGGTTGCGCAGCACCACGTGAGAGGCCGCGCTCATGCCCAGGTTGACGTCGTCCTGGTTGAAGTGCTGGGTGCCCACGGAGACGCGCTCGATCTTGCCGCGCTTCACCACCCAGCGGCTGGTCTCGCGCAGGGTCTGCCGGACGCGGCGGCCAAGCTCACCGCTGCGCAGCTCGAGGTTCGACAAGAGGCTGCCGATGAGCTGCGACGCGGTCGAAGCCGAGTTGGGCGCTATGACGGGCGGCAACGTCTCGAGCCGCTTCGCATAGTCGCCGCGGGCCAGCAGCGCGCCGCCGTTGGGCACCGGGAGCGTCTTGTACAAACAGAACAAGCTGACGTCGCCGAACGAGCCCAGGGGCTTCTCGCCGTCTCGCGAGAGCAGCGCCAGCGCGCAGTCCTCGATGAGCGGCACGCCCATGTCCGACGCCAGGTCCCGCGCGCCGGCCATGTCCTGCGGAAAGCCCGCGTAGTGGATCATGTAGAGAGCGCTGCAGCCGCGGGCCTTCTCGCGCGCATCGCGCAGGTCGGCGCGCATCTGGCCGTCGACGCGGAAGAAGACCGGCTCGACGCCGGCCGCCAGCAAGGTCTCGAGCTCGACGCCGTGGTGGTACGCCGGCATCAACACCTTCTTGCCGGCGAGGCCCAGCATCTGGACCGCGTCCCAGACCGCGTTGCGGCAGAAGTATCGATAGCGCAGCCCCGGCTGCTCGAAGGGGAAGACCAACGGCGCGACCGCGGCCGGCCTGGGCCAGAGCATGTGCGGCCAGGTCGTCTGCATCTCCGGGACGGCACGCGTAGGCGTCGCCGCGCGCTCGCCACGCCCTTCGGCCACGCGCAGTCGCTGAGCGGTGTTCGGCATCGCTGACTCACTCCCTTTCACTGCTTCTCCGCCGCGGCGGAGGTCTTCAAGAATGCTTTGGCGATGGGCCAGAGAACGTAGCGCGCGCCATGGACCAGCTTCGTCTTCGGGGACGGACGGAAGATGGTCAGCCACGCGTGGGTTCGCAGCTTCGATTCCCAATCCAACTTCCACTCCATGTTCGGGCCCAGGAAGTCGAATTCGTCGAGGCCGCGCGAGCAGGAGTCGCGGATGGAGTCGCTGACCATCTGCTGGCCCGGCGAGTGCTCGTGCAGAGACTCGTCGTAGCCGATCTTGATGAGGTAATGGCGGCCGGCGTGGACCATGGAGAAGTGCCCGGCGATCACCTTGCCGTCGAGCGTGAGCAGGCCCAGCGCCAGTGAGCCGCGCTTGGCCGCGTCGCGCGCCAGCTGGGTGTAGAAGCCCACCAGCTCGGGCTTGAGCGCGATGGCGGTGCCGCCCTCGCCTTTCCAGCCGCTGGCTTCGATGTCGAAGAAGTCCGCCAGCGCGACGTCCAGCGCCTTGGCGTCCTTGTTGTCGATGAGCTGGTACTTGAGCTCGCCCTTCTCGGCGAGGCGGCGGCGGCGGCGGCCGAGGTTCTGGCGGAACTTCGAATCCAGCGCGGCCAACACCATCTCGTACGTGCCCGCGACGGGCGCCGGCTTCTTCTGCTTCTTGGCCTTGGGGTCGACCATCTCCAGCTTGGGCGCCTTCGGCAGCGGCAGGTAGGGCGAGCGCAGCGAGGTCCACGTCCCGCTGGGGAAGCCGTCTCGCGAGGCAAAGTCGCGCAGCTGCCATTCGGACGCGCCGTGCGGCAGATCGCGCAGCCGCAGCCGGTCCCAGCCTTCGGTCTCGCGCAGCTTCTCCCAGATCGCGGCGAGGCCTTCGTTGAAGAGCCGTCCTAGCAAGATGCCGCCGCGCTGCGAGTGATCGTTGCACGGCGTCGCCCAGGTCGTCAGCGGCAGATACAAGGTGTCCGCGTCGCGATCCTTCGATTCGAGCAGAGGAATGGCGGCGTGAATCTCCTTGCCCGTCCGCGCTACGAACGTCCGCAGCGTCACGCCCGGCGCGAAGTTCTCGATCCAGGCGCGGAGCCACTCGTGCCGCAGCATCGGCTCGTCGCGCGGACCTTTGGCGAGCGCGTTGTTCCACTCGCGCTCCAGCTGCACGAAGGCGTCGCGGCCTTCGACGACGCTCACCTCGAGCGGCTGCGCCTCCGAAGCCGGCGCGCGCGTTCGCGCTCCGCTCGTTCCG
>DATBAA010000191.1:0-4090 GCA_036271755.1 Myxococcales bacterium
CCAAGGCGGCAGAGGTCCGCTGCGTCGATCTGGCCGCGGAGCCGCTGGGTGGTCTTGCGCCCGACGCCGGCGACTTCATCGTCATCCTCACCCGCTGCCACGCCTTGGACGAAGGCGTGCTCGAGGCCGCGCTGGGCACGGATGCGCGCTACATCGGCCTCATCGGCAGCCGCCGCAAGGTGGCGGTGATCCTGCGCAGCATCGCCAAGCGGCTGGGGCGCGACCCGCGCGAGGATCAGCGGCTGCACGCGCCCATCGGCCTCGTGCTCGGCGACAAGACGCCGGGCGAGATCGCCATCTCCATCCTGGCGGAGATATTGCTGTTGAAGAGCGAAGGGCAGCTTGCCCACGCGCGCTTGCCGGTGAAGGCGCTGGACACTGTACGGATGTTCAAGTAAACGAGAAGGATGCCCGACGCAGCGCTCGTTCCGCAAACCGTGCGCCGGTACGCGCTCAAGAGCAGCGCGCCGCCGCGCAAAGGGCTGGTCGACTACGACCGCGATCTATCGGACGAGCAGCGCGCCGTGGCGCTCTGCGATCCGCTGCCGACGCTGGTGATCGCCGGCGCCGGCTCCGGCAAGACCCGCGCGCTCACCTACCGCGTCGCGCACCTGCTCGAGACGGGCACGCCGCCGGAAAAGATCCTGCTGCTCACCTTCACCAACAAGTCCGCGCGGGAGATGATGTCGCGCGTCTCTACGCTCTGTCGCATCGAGACCCGCAAGCTCTGGGGCGGCACCTTCCATCACGTGGCCCACGGCCTTTTGCGCGAGGGTCCGTCGCGGCTGGGCTACTCCGATCGGTTCGGGCTGCTCGACCGCGAAGACGCCAAGGAGGTGATGGCCTCCGCCACCGCGGACCTGGGCTACGGCGTGGGCCAGCGCCGCTTTCCCCGGCCGGACGCGCTGGTCGAGCTCTACTCCACGGCGGTCAACACGCAGCGTCCACTGCTGGAGGTGATCGCGGCCGACGCGCCGCAGTTCATCGCGCTGGAAGAGGAGATCATCCAGGTGGCGCGCCGCTTCGCCGAGCGCAAGGCGCAGATGAACGCCATGGACTTCGACGACCTGCTGCTCAACTGGAAGCGGCTGCTCGCCGACCATCCCATCGCGCGCGAAGGCCTGCAGAAGCGCTTCTCCGCGGTGCTGGTGGACGAGTTCCAGGACACGAACCAGCTGCAGTGCGAGATCGTCGAGGCCATGGCGGCGCAGCACGGAAACCTGCTCGTGGTGGGCGACGACGCGCAGAGCATCTATGCCTTCCGCGGCGCGCATTTCGACAACATCCACAAGTTTCCCCAGCGCCACGCCAATTGCCAGCAGCTGCGGCTGGTCACCAACTACCGCAGCACGCCGCCCATCCTCGCGCTCGCCAACGCCTCCATTGCCTGCAACCGCAAGCAGTTCAAGAAGGAGCTGCGGGCGCAGCGCGAAGGCGGCGTCGCGCCCGCGCTGGTGCCGCTGCGAGACGTGCACCAGCAGGCTGAGTTCGTCGCCCAGCGCGTGCTCGAGCTGCGCGAGGAGGGCATCGCCTTGAAGGACATGGCGGTGCTCTACCGCGCGCACACGCACTCGATGGAGCTGCAGATGGAGCTGGCGCGGCGGGGCATTCCGTTCCTGGTCCGCGCCGGGGTGCGCTTCTTCGAGCAGGCGCACATCAAGGACGTGCTCGCGCACTTGAAGCTCGTCGCCAATCCGCAGGACGAGCTGTCCTTCAAGCGCGTGGTGAAGCTCGTGCCGGGCATCGGCGCGGCCGGCGCGGACGCGCTCTGGGCGCAGGCCAGCGAGGATGCGAAGCAAGGCCGCGAACCAAGGCTCGAGGAGCGGCTCGTGCCCGTGAAAGCGCGCGCGGGTCTGCGCACGCTGGCCACGGCGCTGCGCAAGCTGCGCGGCATGCCCACGCAGCCCAGCGAGATGATCCGCTGCGTCCTGCACGAGGCGGGCTACGACGAGGCCATCAAGCTCCGCTACACCAACGCCCAGGCCCGCTACGACGACGTCATCCAGCTCTCGGACTACGCGCTGCAGGCAGACTCGCTGGAGCAGCTGCTGGCCGATCTCACGCTGCTCGATTCGCTGGACGCCGAAGACGTGGTCGAAGGCGCCGAGCCCGACGAGAAGCTGACCCTCTCGAGCGTGCACCAGGCGAAGGGCTTGGAGTGGCGCGCGGTCTTTCTCATCTGGCTCGCCGACGGCCGCTTCCCCAGCGCGCCCGCGCTGCGTGATCCGGACGGCGAAGAGGAGGAGCGCAGGCTCTTCTACGTAGCCGTCACCCGCGCCCGCGACGAGCTCTACCTGACGTACCCGATCATGCAGGAAGAGCGGCCCCAAGGTGGAAACGGCGCGCGGCTGCTCCTGCGGCCCAGCCGCTTCTTGGATGAGCTGCCCCTACAGCCACCCGCGTACGAGAAATGGACTATTGAGGTAGCGCCGGAAACGAAACTCCTCCAAGATTGACCGCGCAATGAGCGATGCGCCGCGACAGGGCGTCGGCACCTTCTTCCGCGCCTTGCTCGCGTTCATCGACGCGAAGGGGCTGCGCGACAAAGTGCGCGAGGCGGTCTCTCCCGAGACGCAGAAGCAGATCGACGATCCGCCGCGCCCGCTCGCGTTCATTGCTTCCACGCCCATCGACGAGATGGAGACCGCGCTCCACGGCCTCACCGACGACGCCACACTGGTCGAATGCGGCCTCGCGTGCGCGCGCCCGTTGGGCTGGTCGTTGCTGGCGCCGGTGCTGCGCGTGGCCTTCACGCTCTTCGGGCATTCGCCCTCGCCGGTCCTGGCCAACCTGAACCGTTTCTTCTCGCTGGTCACCCGCGGCATCTCCTTCGAGTGGACGGAGACCGAGGGCAAAAGCGGCATTGTCACCGCAACTTTCCAGGGAAGCGGTACTCCGGACGCCGCCTATCATGTGCTGCGCGGATCGCTCCTTTTCACCTTCGAAGCCTGCGGAATTGTAGGACAAGTAGGAGTCCCACAGGTCCAAGAATCAACACCTTCGGCGGCGATCGTGCGTTACGAGGTGAAGTGGGGTTAAAGTACCGCCACAGTGAACTCGGCCGCAGCCATTCTAGACGACGAACCCGTGCCCCAGCGCGAAGCGCATGCGCTCTTCTTCCGCTCTGTCACCGAGTTTCTCGTGGTGCGTCATCTGCTCGAGCCCGTGCGCAAGCTGGTGCCGGAGCAGACCCGCCGCAGCATCGATCAGCCGCCCTGGATCGGCCGCTGGTTCGGCTCGCAGGCCCTCGAGGACATCCAACGCGCGCTGCACGACCTGGGCGGCGCGCCGCTGAATCTGCAGATGGGCCGCTTCTCCGCGCGGCGCATGTCGGACGGCCGTCTGCGGCCGGTCATCGCCGGTATCTTCGCCGTGCTGGGCAAGTCGCCCGAGTCGCTCTTCAAGAGCCTCGACGTCTGCTTCTCGCTGGCCATCCGCGGCGTGTCGTTCCGCTACGAGGTCACCGAGACCGAGCGTTTCGTCATCGCCAGCTTCCGTGGCGGCAACGTGCCCGAGGGCATGCACCACGCGCTCCGCGGAGCCTTCCTGCACGTCTTCGAGCTCGCCAACGCCCAGGGCGAGATCGCCGAGCCGGAGCTGCTCGACGAAGAAGAGGGCTGCGTTCGCGTCCGGTATCTCGTCCGGTTCTGAGGCTTTTCTTGCGCTCGACGCATGGCGCGCCGTAGCATCGGGAAGCTCCATGCCGTCCGAAAAACCCATCCTGCTCGGCATCGACCTGGGCACCACCAACACCTGCGTTGCGTACGTGCGCAACAAGGTGGCTCGCGTGGTGCCCAGCGACAAGGGCTCGCTCATCCTGCCAAGCGTCGTGGCGGTGAGCGAAAAGGGCGATCTCCTGGTGGGCAACGTCGCCAAAGATCAAATGGTGGTGAACCCGCGCAACACCATCTACGGCGCCAAGCGGCTCATCGGCCGGCAGTACAATTCGAAGGTCGTCCAGGACATCAAGCACTACTTCAGCTACGAGATCGTCGAAGGCTCGCAGGGCGAGGCCGCGGTGGTGCTCGCCGGCAAGGTCTACTCGCTGCCGCAGATCAGCGCCTTCGTGCTGCAGCACTGCAAGCGCGTG
>DATBAA010000192.1:0-2927 GCA_036271755.1 Myxococcales bacterium
CTGGTCTTCGATCAGGAACTTCCCGTAGCCGAGGAGGCGCTCGCCGGCATCGCCAGGGCCGGCGCGGACGCCATCATCGTGCAGGACCTGGGCGCGGTGCGGCTGGCCCGCGCGGTGTGCCCCGAGCTGCCGCTGCATGCCTCTACGCAGATGACCATCTCTTCGGCCGAAGCCGCCGCCATCGCCGCTTCGCTGGGAGTGACGCGCGTGGTGCTGCCGCGCGAGCTCTCCATCGACGAGATCGCGCAGATGGCAAAGCACACGGATTTAGAGCTGGAGTGCTTCGTCCATGGCGCGCTCTGCGTCAGCTGGAGCGGCCAGTGCCTCACCAGCGAGGCCTTGCAGGCGCGCAGCGCCAACCGTGGGCAGTGCGCCCAGAGCTGCCGGCTTCCCTACGAGCTGATCGTCGACGGACAGCAGGACCACCGCCACGACGAGCAGCTCAAATACCTGCTCAGCCCGCGCGATCTGGCCGCTTACGATCTCCTGCCGCAGCTTTTGAGGGCGGGCGTCTCCTGCTTCAAGATCGAGGGCCGCATGAAGGGCCCCGAATACGTCGCCAACGTGGTCGACAAGTATCGCCGCGCTCTGGACGCCGCCCGCGAAGAGGCGCCCTACCCGCTCGACGAGCGCGACGAAGAAGAGCTGCGCTACAGCTTCTCGCGCAGCTTCACGCACGGCTTCTTGACCGGCTCCAATCACCAGCAGCTGGTGCACGGCCTCTATCCGGGCCACCGCGGCGTGCTGGTGGGCCGCGTCGAAGAGGTCCACGCGCGGCAGCGGCACGTGCTGGTCCGCGCCGAGCCCGACGCGCCGGTCTTGAAGGCCGGCGATCGGATGCTCTTCGATCAAGGCAAGCCGGAGGACGACGAGCCGCGCGGCGGACTGCACGCCTGCGACGTGCTCGAACAGGGCCTGCTCAAGTTGGTCTTCGGCGGCGTCGGCGAGACCACGCTGGATCTGCGCCTGGTCAAAGTCGGCGACGTCGTCTGGAAGGCGAAGGACGCCGAGCTGACGCGGAAGATGAAGCGCATCGCCGCCCAGGACCGGAAGCTCGAAGTGTCTCTCGAGGTGCGCGGCGCGTTGGGAACCAAGCTGCAAGCCATTGCCCGCGACGAGCTGGGCCGCGAAGCGCGCGCAGAGAGCGCCATGCCGCTGCAGCCGGCTTCGGGAAAGCCGCTGCACGAAGCGCTCTTGAGGGAAAAGCTGGGCGCCTTTGGCGAGACCGAATTTCAGCTGGGGAAGATGACCTTGGAGCTGGAGGGCGCGCTGGCCCTGCCGCCGTCCGAGCTCAAGCGCATGCGCCGCGCGCTGACCGAAACGCTGTCGGCTCTGAAGGCCCCGCAAGCTGAGCGGCACGTCTCCGTCGGACACGCTCCCGAAGAGATCGCGCCCCTTTTGCCCGACCTGCCGCTGCCCGCGGAGCCGCAGCTGATTCCCCTGCTGCGCACGCTCGAGCAGGTGGAGGTGGCGCTCGAGCTGGGGTTCCGCGAAGTGCAGCTCGACTTCATGGAGCTGGTCGGCCTGGGCGTCGCCTGCGAGAAGGTCCGCGCCGCGGGGGCGCGGCTCATCGTCGCCACGCCGCGGGTGCAGAAGCCCGGCGAGGAGGGCTACGACAAGCGCTTCGAGCGGCTGAAGCCCGACGGCATCCTGGCGCGGCATCTGGGCGCGGTCGAGCACTTCCGCCGCAACCAGCACGCCGAGTCCGTCCACGGCGACTTCTCGCTCAACGCCACCAACGCATTGACCGCCCGGACTTTGCTGGGCCTGGGCCTGCGCACGCTCACGCCGGCTTATGATCTGGACCTGGCGCAGCTGCTCGATCTCGCGGCCGGCGTCCCCAAAGGGTCGCTGGAGGTCACGCTGCACCAGCACCTGCCGCTGTTCCACAATGAGCATTGCGTCTATTCGCACTTACTGTCGAACGGCCGCGATTATCGCGACTGCGGCCGGCCCTGCGAGACGCACCTCGTCCAGCTGCGCGATCAGTTGGGAATGCAGCACCCGGTCATCGTCGACGTGGGCTGCCGCAACACCGTGTTCAATGCCCGCGCCCAGAGCGCAGCCAACTGCCTGCCGCAGCTGCTCAAGGCCGGGGTCCGCCGCTTCCGCGTCGAGCTGGTGCGGGAGAACGCCTCCGAGACGGCCAAGATCCTCAAAGCCTATTTCGCTTTATTGCAAGGGAAGCGGACGCCGAAGCAGGTGATTCAAGAGGTCGGCGCGTTGGAGAAATACGGCGTCTCGGCCGGCACGCTGGTGGTCGTGACCGAGCCCCACGCTCATTAGATATCGCACTTACTGCGCAATCGATTGCGCAGTAGCGAACTCCATTTCGCGTCTCGTTGGGAAAATGTCGAACCTTGCGTGGCGGAGATAGCGAACGAACATTCCCCTCAGACCAAGGGGACCAACATATGCAATTGAAGATGTTTTCCGGAGTGGGAATTCTCGTCGCCATCTGTGCCTGCGGAGGGACCTCGTCCGGCACGCCGGGGAATGGCGACGCAGGAAACAACAACGCCGCCACCTTCACCCTGACCATCAACGTCAATGGCGTCGGCTCGGTGACTTCTCCCGACGGCGCCCTCAGCTGCGCGCAGGCGGCCTGCACCGCGGCGGTGCCCGCGGGCACGGCGGTGCACCTCGACGCCACTCCGTCGGCGGGGACGCAGTTCACCGGCTGGACCGGGGCCTGCTCGGGCACCGGCGGCTGCGATCTGACCATGAGCGCGGACACCACGGTGGCCGCCACCTTCTCGGTCCTGGTCACCGTGGAGCTGGACGGCACCGGCGGCGGCCACGTCACCTCGTCGCCGGCGGGCATCGATTGTACGAAAGTGGCCTCCGCCAACCTCGCCGACGTCGGCACCGGCACCTGCTCGATGCTGGTCGCCAACGGCACCGCGGTGACGCTGACCTCGACGGCC
>DATBAA010000193.1:0-1561 GCA_036271755.1 Myxococcales bacterium
GGCACCATCCGCAACGCGGTGAACGTTCCCAGCGTCTCGGGAGAAGTGCTCGAGCGCATGGGTCCGTACCTGAAGCTGGGCGAGAAGCTGGGCGCCTTCGCGGGCCAGCTGGCGATGAACCGCGAGTGCGGCGCGCCCGAAGAGATCGAGATCGCCTACGCCGGCGAGATGGCCAAACACCCGACCGCGCCCATGACCTCCGCCGTCTTGAAGGGCGTGCTCAACACCTTCATGCACGAGAACGTCAACGAGGTCTCCGCCAAGGCGCTGGCCGGCGAGCGCGGGCTTTCCATCAAGGAAGTGAAGACCAGCGACACGCCAGACTTCACCAGCCTCATGACCTTGCGGCTTCGCTGCGGCAAGCAGCTCACCACCGAAGTGTCGGGCACCATCGTCGGCAAGCGCGAGCCGCGGCTGGTGCGCGTCGACCGCTTCGAGATGGAGGCCGCTCCGGAAGGGTGCATGGTCATCCTGCACAACACCGACGCGCCGGGCGTCATCGGCAACGTCGGTCAGACGCTGGGCGAGGCGAAGGTGAACATCGCCCAGTTCGCGCTCTCGCGGGACAAGGAGCGCAAGGAGGCGCTGGCCGTGATCAACGTCGACTCGCCCGTGAGCAACGAGCTCTTGGAGAAGCTGCGCAAATTGCCCAACGTGCGGCGGGTTCACCAGGTCGTGCTGTGACCGGGCCGGGGGGCCGCACATTGCTGGTCTGCCTCGCGTTTGCGGGCTGCCACAAGGCGCCGCCGCCAGAGCCCGTCAAAGCCGCGCCCGTCCAGGCCGAAGCTCTTACGCCTCGCGCCGACCAGGCGGTCAGGGAAGAGAAGGACGAGGACGCCACCTGGCTGATGGGCACCTGGAAGGAAGACGGCAAGGCTGCCTGGCTGCTCTTCAACCCGGGAGAGGTCGCCGAGCTGCTGGGCAAGCCCGTCAAGGTCACGCGCAGAGGGAAACTGCGCGTGCACGGGAAATACGTCGCCCTCATCTTCGAAACGCAAGAGCTGCATTACGAGGCGTCGACCGACCACAGCGAGCTGGCGTCGGACGACATCCGCCACGTGTACCGCCGCGGCGCTCCACCGCCGTGATAGGGAACTGCCTATGTCAAATGTCGTGATCGTCGGCGCGCAGTGGGGCGACGAAGGGAAGGGGAAGATCGTCGACCTCTTCACTTCGTGGGCTGACGTCGTCGTGCGCTTTCAGGGCGGCGCCAACGCCGGCCACACGCTGGTCGTCCAGGGCATCAAGACCGTGCTGCACCTCGTGCCCAGCGGCGTGCTCCACCCGGGCAAGAAGTGCCTCATCGGGAATGGAGTCGTGGTCGATCCCGAAGCCTTGATGACGGAGATCGATCTGCTCAAGAGCCGCGGGCTTCTGGCCGACCCGCACCAGCTGGTCGTGAGCGAGAACGCGCACGTGATCCTGCCGTACCACAAGGCCATCGACAAAGGCCGCGAGCAGAAGGAAGCCATCGGCACCACCGGCCGCGGCATCGGTCCTTGCTACGAGGACAAGATCGCCCGGCGCGGCGTGCGCATCCGCGACTTGCTGCGGCCCGAGG
>DATBAA010000194.1:0-8711 GCA_036271755.1 Myxococcales bacterium
CGCGCGAGAGCGCGTACCTGATCCTGCGCCACGTCTCCGACGGCCTCGCCATCGCCAAGGCCGCCAAGCTGCCGCGCAAGGTGGTGGACTTCATTCCCCAGCATCACGGCACGCGGCTCATCGGCCACTTCTTCCACCGCGCCAAGGACGACTCCGAGCGCCGCGGCACGCCGCCGCCGGTGGAGGCCGACTTCCGCTACCTGGGCCCGCGCCCGCAGACCCGCGAGGCGGCGCTGGTGATGATCGCCGACATGGTGGTGGCGCTCTCGCGCAGCCTGACCTCCGCCGCGCCGGAGAAGCTGCGGCAGCTGGTGGACGGCGGCATCCAGGCGGCCGTCACCGAAGGGCAGCTCGACGAGTGCGAGCTGACGCTGCGCGATCTCAAGCTCATCGCCGAGAGCTTCGTCAACTCGTTGCAAAGGCTCTACGCGCGCCCCGACTCCGGCGACAGCGGCCCCCGCCTCCGCGTCCTCGAGCCCGAGCTGAAGCGCGCATAAGCTGGCGAGCGCTTGGACGACTGGAGGGCGGGCGGCTCTTTCTAGAGGCGGCCCCGGTGCGCAACTTCCTAGATAGGAGGTTGCATGCGGATCAAATTCGGGCGGGTCATCTCGATGGACTACGTCGTCCGCGTCGACACCGGCAAGATCGTCGAGACCAGCGCCGGCCGGGTGCCCATCGAATATCTCCACGGCTCGGGGCAGATCCTGCCCGCGCTGGAGCGGGCGCTCGAGGGCCTGGGCGAAGGAGACCAGGCCTCGTTCAGCATCGCTTGCGAGGACGCGTACGGAGCGCGCAAGGAGGACAACGTCGTCTCGCTGCCGCGCAATCTCTTCCCGCCCGAGGTGAAGCTGGAGAAGGGCCTCAGCCTCTATGCGCGGGCGAGCGGACAGAGCTACCCCATCACCGTCCGCGAGGTGCTCGAGGACATGGTGGTGGTGGACCTGAACCATCCGCTGGCGGGCGAGCGGCTCTTCTTCGAGGTGAACATCCGCAACGTGCGGCCGGCCGGCAACGCGGAGATCTTTACGGGCAAGGCGGAGGCCGCCGAAGTCGTGTAGCGTCGCGCGCATGGAACGTGCGATCGGAATCGGCGGCGTCTTCTTCCGGGCGAGGGATCCAGAGAAGCTCGCGAACTGGTACCGCGATCAGCTGGGCATCGAGATCGGTCCCGGCTTCAACGGCCACGCATTCGAGGCGACCGGCCAGACCATCTGGTCGATCTTCCCCATGAACACGGACTACTTCGGCCCCTCGCTCAAAGGGCTGATGATCAACTACCGCGTCGAGAGCCGCGACAAGATGCTCGCGCAGCTTCGCGCCGCGGGGGCGGCGGTGGACGACGAGCTCCAGGACGGCGAGTACGGCAAGTTCGGCTGGGCGACGGACCCCGAGGGCAACCGCTTCGAGATCTGGGAACCGCCGCCCGCTCCAACCGCGTAGCCTCGCGGCTAGAGGCGCTCGAGCCAGCGGGCGGCTTCGAGCGCGCGGCCGGGCGGGGCGTCCTTGCCCAGCGCGGTGAAGGCCGTCCGCGCTCCGGCCGCGTCGCGCAGGTGCCACGCCGCGATGCCTCGCATGCGCAGCGCCTCTTGGATGAAGAGCGGCCCGGGCAGATCGTGCGTCAGCGCGCTCTGCGAATAGTGCACGCAGGCCTCCCACTCGCCCCGGTTCTGCAGCTGCTTCGCGATCAAATAGGCGAAGAGGCCTTCGCGCGGCCGGGCGAGATCGAGATCGCGCAGCGCCAGCACGAGGCCTGGTCCGGACTCTCCGTCGGCCAGGAGCGCCCGCAGCGGCGGCCAGCTGGGCGGATCCTTCAGCGCGAGCAGGCGGACTTTCAGGGCCCGCTCGGCGCTCTCGCTCTGCGGCAGCGCGGCGGCCTCGTCGAACTTCTGCTGCGCGGCCGCGGCATTGCCGGCCTTCCAGGCAGCGTCGCCCGCCTCGGTGAGCAGCTGGGCGCGGAGCGGCTGCGAGAGCTTGGGATGCGAGAGCGCGCGGGCCTCGGTCTCCTGCGCCGCGGCCTGATCGCCGGCCGCCAGCTGGGCACGGCGCAGCTGCAGCAGCAGCGCCGGATCGTCCGGCTCGAGATTGGTGCATTTCGTCCAGAGCAGCGCGGCGGTGGCGGGGTCGCGCGCGTCGCGGGCTTCCTGCGTGAGGCCGGCCACCTCGTGCGCGCAGGTGCGGCGGGTGATGGACGGCGCCGAGAAGCGCTGCGAAGCCAGCGCGACCGCGCGGGGCGGCTCCTGCAGCCCGCCCAGGAAGGCGAGGTATTGAGGCGCCAGCGCGGCTACGTCCAGCGGCTTCTCCCCGGCGTAGATGGCGCGCAGCTCGGCCGGACCGCGCGTCTCCCAGAGCCAGCGGATGAACGAGCCGGCGGTGGTGTACGCCCGCGGCCCCGACTCGGCGTAGAAGCGGCCCGGCGCGAAGAGCGAAGTCAGCGCGGGCTGCAGCTTCAGCTCCAAGAGAGCGCGCGCCTCCTCGTGCGCGGTGAACTCGCCCGGCGGCCAGTCTCCCGCGACGGCGATGCCCTCGATGAGCGCCATCTCCGGCAGGAGCCCGCCCAGCTTGCCGGGCACTCCCCATGGCCCACGGCCTATTTGCGCGGCGAGCGCGTGGACCAGCTCGTGCCGCAGGATCAGCACGGGCGCGGGGCCGTCGTTGGTGTGGATCTGCCGCAGCCAGGGCTTGGTGAAGCTGGTGTCGGCGGCGCCGATGAGCGTCCGCTTCTCGGCGGCGGTCCGGTACAGATAGACGTCGATCTTCCGAACGGCCTCCGTCTCGTTACCGAGAAAGTGGAGGACGCCGCGAACGTCGGCCTCGGCAGATTGCGCCAGGAGCTCGCGCTCCAGCGGGGTCTTCTCGCGCGGGAAGTGCAGCACCAGATGGTCGGTGGTCAGCGTCCCGCCCAGCTCCTTGTCCAGCTGCGCCGCGCTGGCGCGGAAGTGCAGCGACGTGGCGCGCGACGAGAGCACCACCGCAGGAATGCCGCACGCCAGCAGGGCGAAGAGCCCGCGCGACGACCGCAGCGCGAGCCCGGCGCAGGCCAGCGCGTAGAGCACGGTGGTGGCGCGGAAGAAGAGCAGGGCCGGCGTGGCCTTGATCTGCTCGTCGTAGATGGGCCCCGGGTACATGCCGCCCAGGTGGTGAAAGGCAAAGACCTGCGGCCCGCGCGCGATGGGCCAGAGCGAGACGGCCAGCGTGGCGAGAAAGACCAGCGCGTAGAGGATGCCGGCGCGCCGCTCGGAGACTCCTCCGCAGAGCACGCCCAGCGAGCCAGCCAGGAGCGCCGAGGGCACGGTGAGCAGGAAATAGAGCGGCAGGCCTGCCAGCGGATCGCAGGCGGGCCGCCGCAAGCCGTTCAAGAGCACGATGCCCAGCGGCAAGAGCACCGCGAAGAGGCCGAACGTCCAGGCCCGCTGCAGCGCCAGCCGCGGCCGCGAGGTCCGCGCGGCGGAGATGCCGGGAATGCCGCCAAAGAGGCCGATCAAGAGCGCGATCAGCTCGGAGAATTCGTAGCCGACGTGATCGGCCAGAGGCAGAAAGCAAGCCACCAGGGCCGCCACGCCGAGGAGAACCAGGTAAACCCGCGGCCAGGTCCTTGCCCCCAGGGGCAGGCTGTTGTCAGACTGCGCCATGGCAGACCTGCGCCAAAGCGCCCGAGCCCCCCTCCGCCTGCGGGTCGACTACGAGCGGATGAACTCGTTCTTTGCAGATTATACTAAAGATATTTCGAAGGGAGGCACCTTCATCAAGACCGAGCGGCCGCTCGAGCTGGGCACGCGCTGCCAATTCACCTTCGTGCTGCCGGCGCTCTCCGAGCCGCTGGTGCTGCTGGGCGAGGTCGCCTGGATCTTGCCGGTGCAGGCCGCGCGGGCGCGCAACGAAGACCCGGGCATGGGCGTGCGCTTCATCTTCGAGAGCCCCGAGGCAGAGAAGGACTTCGAGGAGCTGATCGGCAAGATGATGGAGGACGCGCTGGGGCCCGAGGTCGCTCACCGGCTGCTCAACCGGTAGAGAGCCTCTCATTCGGCCACGCCGATGAAGGCCACTTTGGTTCCCGGCCCGACCCCGTGCGCCAAGGCCTCGCCGGCCGAGACCTCCACCACGTAGCGCGACGGCTTGCCGATGCCGCGCGGATCGTCCGACTGCGGCGGCGCGTTCGGATAGACGCCCACCACCGCCCGGTCGTCGCCGAGGAAGATCAGATCGAGCGACAGATAGGTGTTGTGCATCCAGAAGCTCTGCTCGGCGGACGCCTGAAAGACGAAGAGCATGCCGGTGTTGACGGGCAGGTCGCGGCGGAACATCAGGCCGCGCTGGCGCGAGGCGTCGTCGGCGACGATCTCGACCTTCACCACCCAGGGTCCGCGCGGTGTCTCGAAGCGGATGGTGCCGGTGGGCAGCGCCGGCTTGGAGGGAGTTGCCGTAGGAGCCGCCTCCGAGTGGCAAGCCGCCATGCAGATCAAGATCGCGAGCACGCGCCGCATGCGCGCTCTATAGCAGAGCTACTGCGCGCGCACGCAGTAGAAGCTCGACGTCATCTGTCCGAACGTCTGCTGGAACTGCTCGGGCGTGATCCGCGCCTGGACAGTCGCCAGGTACTCCTGATCGATTGCCAGCTCCTGGCAGACCAGGCCCGCCGGACAGCTGGCGCCATCTCCGGTGCAGGCCTGCGAGCAGTAGGCGGCGCCGCTGCCGGTGGAGAGGCAGGCGAAGCTCTGGCACTCGCTCGAGCCCAGGAAGAGGTACTGCCGCCCAGGCACGGCCGTGAGGTTGGCGCCATTGCCGTCTTGGAGGCTGCAGGCCGCGCCGGCGTCAGTTTTTGCGCAGGCAGCGAGCAGAAGAAGTGTCGACAGCGCGACTGTTCGAAGGGCGGGCATGCGTTGGGAACTTTGGTTCTCTGCTTCGCATTTGCAAGGGGTTGCTTGCTTGGCATGCCATTTCCATGTTGTGGCGGCCATGCCCTTCAAGCTGCTTTGCGTCATCTGCCTTCTTTCAGCCGCCGCGGCCCGCGCGCAGGACACCGTGCCGCCGCCTCCGCCGGCTGAAAACGCCTCTCCGGGCGATGGCAGCGACACCATCACCGCCGTGCAGAAGCGTCCGCTGCGGCAGGCGAAGCGCGTGGAGCTCTCTCCTTACGGTGAGATGAGCCTGGGCGATCCTTACTTGCAGCGTTGGGGCGGCGGCCTGCGCGCCATGTATCACCTGCGCGAAGGGCTCTCGCTGGGTCTCGACGCCACGGCGTTCAGCACCTTTCGGACGCAGGAGCTGGTGGTCGCCCGCACCGAGCTGCACGCCAACGTCATCGAGTCGCGCGAGAAGGGCTCGCTCTTGGCCTTCGCGGCCATCGCGCCCATCTACGGCAAGGTCGCGCTGCCGGGCGACACGCTGGTGCACTTCGAGACCTTCGTCGATTTGGGCATGGGCGGCGCGCTCACCGAGACCGACGCCACGAGCGGCGTGCGCCCCATGCTCTCCGCGGGCATCGGCCAGCGCGTCTTTCTCAATGAGCAGTTCGCCATCACGGCGCGCGTCGGCGGCAACGTCTATGCGGAGCGGGTGCTGGTGGATGCCGAGCAGCAGACCAAGCTGATGGGCTTCTGGAGCCTGCGCCTGGGCATCTCGTACTACCTGGGAGGCTCGCGATGAGGCGCCTCTTTCTGGCTGTGGTCCTCGCCGCGGCCGCTGCTCGCGCCGAAGATCCGCAGCCGAAGACCGCCGATGGCGATGCCGCGGCGAAACCGGCCGTGGTGCCCGCCAGCGCCGTATCGCCCATCACGCCCTCCTTGCCGCCGGTCTCGGGAGGCCAGACGTACGGCGCCCCCGGCTCCTTGCCGCCCGTCACCGCGCAGCTCTTCCATGTGGGCGGCATGTTCGAGCTGATGCCCATCGTGCAGGTGTCGCTGGGCGATCCCTTCTGGCGCACGGTGGCCGCGGGTCTGCGCGCCGAGCAGCACCTGGACGAGCGCTGGTCGGTGTCGCTGCACGCGCTGGGCGGGTTTGGGCTCATCGACGCGCCGGTGGACGTCTGCGGCTCTTCGGCTTGCTCGTCCGCCACTCAGGCGCAGCTGCGCGCCGCGCCGGGCCGGCTCTCGTTCCTGACGGGCGCCGAGCTGGGCTGGGCGCCCATCTACGGCAAGCTCTCGGTCTTCGGCGACTACACCATCCATTTCGATGCTTATGTCAGCGCGGGGCCCGAACTGGTGCGCGAGATCATCGCGCCCGATACAACCTCCGCCGAACGAGGGCGCTGGACGTACGGTGGACGGGTCTCGGTGGGCGAGCGGGTCTTTCTCACCAACACGTTCATGATCCGCCTGGCGGCCAGCGAGCTGGTCTATTCGGGCAACGTGCGCGGCAGCGGTGAGATCGAGCGGAAGCTCAGTGTCGAGGGCGGGGTAGCCTGGCTCTTTGGGGTGGGGCGGTGACGATGCTGGTCGCGATCATGTTGATGGCAGCAGCTCTTCTTCCGGACGCGGCGTACCAGCAGCTGTCTAAAGGCGACGCGCGCGCGAACGTGCGCGAGCTGGTGGAGTCGCTCGAGGAGGCGCAGCTGCCGCGGAGCGCGGACGTGCTGCTGGCCTCGCTGGCGGCCGACGCCTCGCCGGAAGTCCGCGCGGCGGCGCAGGAAGAGCTGGCGGCGCGGGCGGTGAAGGATCCGGCGGCGCAGTCGCTGCTCTCGCGGGTGCAGGTGAGCGGCAAGCTGCCGCCGGCGCTGGCCCTGAGCCTGGCGCGAGATCACCTGGAGCGTGCGTTGCAGCTGTCGCCGTTTGATCAGGCCGCTTCGTTCGACGCTTTGAATACGGGCCCGGCGCTGCAGGCCGCCGGCGGTGAGCCGGTGCCTCTCGACAAGGAGCTGGCCACCGAGATGGGCGCGCCCTCCGTTGCTGAAGAGAAGCCCGCGGAGAAGTCGGTAGAAGCCCCGAAGGCTTCCGCCGCGGCCGCGCAGGAGCTGGACGCGGCCCGGTCGCTCGCGGCGCAGGTCCCTGCCGGAGACGAAGCCGAGCCGGGCGCGCACGAAGTTGCCGGCCTCGCGGCGTTGGCCGCGAATGATGACGCCGCGGCCACCAAAGAGTTCATCGCCATCGCCACGCTGCCGGTGAAGCGTGGCGACTCCGCCGCCGAAGCGCGCCGCGACAAGGCCTACTTGCAGCTCGCGCGTCTGGCCTACGCCACCGGCGACGACGCCCAGTCCACCGACTTGTACAACCGCGTCTCGCGCAACCGCCCAGAGTGGCTGGACGCGCTCTTCGAGGCGGGCTGGTCGCGCTTCCGCACCGGCCAGGACGAGCTGGCGCTGGGCAATTTGCTGACGCTGCACGCGCCGTTCTTCACCAACCGCTTCTTCCCCGAATCGTTTGTGCTCAAAGCGTTGGTCTTCTACGAGAACTGCCGCTACGCCGACGCCCGCAAGGCGCTGGTGGAGTTCGAAAGGCGCTATCTGCCGCTGCACCAGGGCCTCGTCGCCACGCTTTCGCAGGTGCAGACGCCGCAGGCCGCGAGCAGCTTCTTGAACCGCGGCGCGACGGCCGTCCAGACCGTCGAGCCCGGGGCGCGGGACGAGGTGGCCCGCGTCGAGCAGTCGCCGGACATCGCCGCGAATCTCCAGGCCGCCGCGCAGCTGGCGGAGGAGATCGACTCGCTCGATCAGAAGCCTTTCCGCAATTCAGCGCTGGTGAAGCGGCTCTCTCCTGCAGCGCGCTCGGCGCGGCTGGCGCTCCTCGAGGACGCGGGCCGCAAGTTCTCCTCGCGGCTCGACTCGGAGCGCGCCCAGCTGCGCGAGCTCTTGGGGCAGTCGCTGCGCATCTCGTACGAGATCGCCGGCCGCGAAAAGGATCTGGCGGCCTCGCCCGACGGCGCCGCTTCGACGGTGGTCCGCCACGACCGCCAGCAGGCCAAGGACGACGAAGAGATCTGGCCGTTCCAGGGCGAATATTGGCGCGACGAGCTGGGCAACTACCGCTACGAGCTGGGCCGCCGGTGCAAGAAGCCGCGTGCCCTGCCTGTGCAAGCCGCTTCCCCGTCCACGCCGTCCCATCTCGCTGCTGACCCGCACTGAGATGAAGCTCGGAAATCTATTTCCTACGCGGGGCACTGGGTTTCCCAGCTGCCTCGCGAAGGCGCTGCCTCTCGTCAGGCGTCCCGGCGAGCGTGAGGCAGGCGCAAAGGTTGCAGACCCCGCCGGGTTGGAGGGACATCCATGCTCGCAATCCTCATCGTCGCTGCCGTAGCGCAGTCACCTGGGCGCGACCCGGGGCTCTTGCACCGCAACGTCGAACAGCTGACGCAGCAGAAGGAGGCGGAGCAAGAGGCCACGCTCCGCAGGCTCCTGCAGTTGGGCGGCTCGCAGGCCGAACAGGCCGAGGTGCTGGCGCGGCTCGCCAACACGCTGCGGGCGCGCGCGCTCTCGCTGAGCATCCGCGCCCAGGGCGAAGAGTCGGCCGACCCGGCCGCCGCCGAGCGCGAGCGCAAGATCGCCCAGACCGCCCGCACCGAGGCCATCGAGCGCTTCCGCGAGCGGCTGTCGAAGTATCCCAAGGCTCCGGGCACCGACGAGTCCCTCTTCTTCCTGGCCGACGCGCTGCAGGACTCCGCCAACGATCAAGACGCGGTGCAGACCGCGCGCGAGCTGGTGAAGCGCTTCCCGCGCTCGGCGTACGCACCCGCCAGCCACGTCTTCATCGGCGAGCACCTCTTCGATGCCGCGAAGCTCGACG
>DATBAA010000195.1:0-8641 GCA_036271755.1 Myxococcales bacterium
ATCAACGCTTCGCTGCCCATCTGGGATCACGGCCAGCGGCGCGCGCAGGAGAACGAGGACGAGGCGAGGCTACACCAGGCGCAGGCCAACCTGGCGGCATCGCGGGCCCGGGCCCGGGCAGACTGGGTCGGCTCGAAGGCCAACCTGGTCGCGGCGCAGGCGGTGCTCGATCAGAGCGTCGCGCAAGAGCAGCTGGCGGCGCGGGCGCAGGTGCAGGTAGAGGCCTCGGCGCGCGCCGGGGTGGCCACCTCGCTGGATCTCTCCGACGCCGACCAGAAGAAGTTCGCCGCCCAGAGCGCGGCCGCGCAGGCGCGGACCGCGCTCGAGGTCCGCAAGGCCGAGATCGCCACCTCCGAGGGCCGCCTCTACACGCTCTCTTCAGGCGGCAAGTAGCGGCCGCCTTCGCGCAGCCGGATAAGACTTTAGTCTTGGTTGCCTCTCGGACGATGGCCCCACAAATTCGAGCAGTCGAGGGGGCGCCACCTGTCTTGACGGACGGTAGCGCTTGTCCCTTTGCGCGGGGGACAGACGACCATGTCGAACGCAGCGAAGCTCGTGGAGGAAGCGGACTTCTTCGATCGCTGGGCCGACGAGAACCTCAAGCATTTGAAGCCGGTCGAACCGGCGGTGCTCGATCGCTATCGAAATCCGGGCCGCATCCACCCCAAGGAGTACTGCTTCCGGCTGCTGGGCGACCTGAAGGGCAAGAAGATCCTCGACGTCGGCTGCGGCGAGGGCGAGGACGGCATGATCCTGGCCAGGCTGGGCGCGCAGGTCACCGGCCTGGACGTCTCTCCCGGCGCCATCGAGCTGGCGAAGGCGCGCGCGGCGCTGAACGGCGTCTCGGCCAACACCAACTTCGTCTGCGCGCCGCTCGACGCCACCACGCTGCCCGAGCACTCCTTCGACGTGATCTGGATCGACAACGTGCTCCACCACGTGCTCGACGACCTCGAGGGCGTCATGAAGTCGCTGCTCAAAGCTGCCAGGCCCGGGGCGCTCATCATCTGCATCGAGCCGTTCAACCTGATCAAGGCGATGCGGAAGATTCGCTTTCTGGTCCCGGTCCACACCGAGGTGACCCCCGGCGAGCGGCCGCTGGAGCAGCACGATCTGGCGGTGCTGCACAAAGTGCTGCCGGGCCTCAAGCGGCGTCACTTCAGCTTCCTGGGACGGCTGACGCGCTTCGTGATCCCCGGCTATCGCTATGAGTCCGCCCCGCTCTGGCGCCGCAAGCTGGCCGACGGCATTCGCGCCTTCGACTACGCCATGCTGGGCGTGCCGGGCCTGGACGGGCTGGGCGGCATCGGCCTCGTCTACGCGCGCAAGCCATAGCGTTGCAGCCGGGCGCGCCTGCGGCTAGAGAGACCGCGGAGCATGGTGTCCGACCGGAAAGACGGGATCTTCGCGGTGCTGCGGTATCCGGCGTTCCGCTGGATCTGGGCGGGCGCGCTCGTCAGCAACGTCGGCAACTGGATGGAGTCGGTAGCGCAAGGCTGGCTGGTGCAGCAGCAGACCGCGTCGCCCTTCATGGTCGAGCTCCTGGCCGCGAGCGAGTTCATTCCGCTAGCGCTCTTGCTGCTGCCGGCCGGCGCGCTGGCAGACCGGTACGATCGCACCAAGCTCCTGCTCTTCGGCCAGTCGATGATGATGGTCTTCGCGGCCGTGCTGGCGGTGGCCGCCCACCTTGGCCTCGCCTCGCCCTGGATGGTGATCGCCGTCGCCTTTCTCGAGGGCGCGGCCTGGGCCAGCGTCACGCCGTCGTGGCAAGCGCTGATGCCGGTGCTGGTTCCGCGCGACGAGCTGCCGGCGGCCATCGCGCTCAACTCCGCCCAGTTCAACGTCGCCCGGCTCTTGGGGCCCATGTTGACCGGCGTGCTGCTCTCGGCGGCCAGCGCGGCGGTGGTGTTCGACGTCAACGTCGCGAGCTTCCTGCTGATCGTGGTGGTGCTGGTGCTCCTCAAGCTGCCCGCGGCGGAAGTTCAGCGCAAACCCGCGGTGCATCCGGGCGGCGTGATGCCGGCGGTGCGCTGGGCGTTTCGCGAGAGGGGCCCGCGGCGGCTCATCTTCGGGCTCTTCGCCTTTGCCTTCCTGACGGCGCCGGTGCAAGGCCTCTTGCCGGCCATGGCGGACAGCGAGCTGCACGTGGGCGCGCACGGCTACGGCATCCTGCTCTCCTGCCTGGGCGGCGGCGCCATCGCCGGCGCGCTGACCTTGTCGCGCTTGCCGCGCACCTATCCGCGGCACCACCTGATCCCCGTCTCCATGCTCGCGTTCTCGCTCTGCGCCCTGGTCTACGGCGGTTCGCGCTGGCCCGTGCTCTCCGGCGCGGCGCTGGCCGTGGGCGGCGTCTTCTGGGTCTGGTCTTTGGCCTCGTCGTCCACCGCCATGCAGCTGCTGGTGCCCGAAGAGCTGCGCGGCCGCGCCATGAGCGTGCTGGCGCTCTCCACCACCGCTCCCTTGCCGCTGGGGCACCTGGTGGCCGGCGGCGTCGCGCACTTCTTCGGCGTCCGCACAGGCATCCTGGGCAGCGTCTCGGTCATGAGCTGCTTCGCGCTCTGGGGAGTCTTCGCCCGCGAGCCGGCCATCGACGCGCAGCCGGAGCGCCGCCGGGTACCGCGCGGCATGCGCGCCTCGATGTGGGAGGCCTTGACCGCGGCCTCGCACCGCGCGCAGGAGATTGAACCGGGCGTGCCGCCGGGCAATGCCGAACCTCTTGGCGGACGTCCCGCCGAGCGTTGACTGGAGAGACGATGACCGATGTGCAAGTGGAGCTGTGGAACCTCGTGCGCGAGAGCAACCGCGCCTGGACCTCCGGCTCGGCCCAGGAGCTGACCAGCCTCTTCGACGAGCACGCGGTGGTCATCGCCCCCGCGCTGCAAGGGCGCGTCGAGGGCCGCGACGCCATCGTCGCCAGCTACGCCTCGTACAACATGCGCGCCAAGACGCAGTCGTTCGAGGAGATGGAGCACCAGGTCGACGTCTTCGGCGACACGGCCGTGGTCACCTACCGCTTCCAGGTGCGCTACGAGCTGCCGGCGGACGGTGTGACCCAGGAAGAGACGGCACAGGAGGTGCTGGTGCTGCGCAAGACCGACCGCTGGCGCGTGCTCTGGCGCACGCAGACCGCGGCCGAGAAAGACTGAGAGCTACTCCTTCGCGGCCTTCTTGCGGGCGGGCTTCTTGCCCGTCTCGTTGAGCCGCACGGCCTGCTTCACGTACTTCGCCAGCTCCTTCTTGGGCGGCAGGTCCTCGAGCTTCTCCAGCCGCCCCAGCGTCTCCTGCGTGCCGGGAATGAGGCTGCCCTTCCAGAAGACGATGCGGCAGTGGGCCTTGAAAGCGGCCATGTTGGCGAGCATGCCGCGATAGGTGAAGGACGGCACGTTCCAGCGCAGCGTCTCCTCCACTTCGGGGCAGTTGGCGTGGACCACTTCGCGGAATTGCCGAAGCATCGGCTGGGCGAAGGCGGCGGCGTTCTCGATGTAGGTGTCGACGCGAGGATCGCGAGTTCCCATGGGCGCGGCCACTTATCGCCAGAAACCCGGCTGGGGTCAAAAAAGGCCGTCGAGCAGCTCGTCGAGCGAGACCCGCACCTGCCGCACGCGCTTGCGCCACGTACGGGCCGTCCCCGAGGTGGCGACGCCCGTGAGGATGCCCCCGCCGACCAGGGCGGTGCCCGACCCGGCGAGGAACTGCGCTGCGTCGGGCACGTGCTGCACGAGGTGCGTCAAGCCCAGGGCGCCAAGCCCGAGCGTGCTCACGGCGGTCACGGCCGCCAGCACCAGCGGCCCAGCGACCCTGGCGCCGCGGTCCTCCAGGCGCGCCTCCAGCGAGATGATGGAGCGCTGCCCGCTGGCGTCGGCCGGGCGCACATCGGAGGTGACCTCCAGCCGCCTGAGCGCGCGCTTGCCGGTCATGCCGTGCCGGACGGTCCGCAGGACGTTGGCGCGCAAGCCCTGCTGCGGCCCCCAGGTGATGCGGCGGCCCTGCTTCTCCAGCGGCTCCAGGAGCTCATCCTCGAAGAGGCGGCGCAGCGCCGCGGCGGCGACGTCCGGCGCCTGGTCCACCACCTTGGCGGTCCGCACCAGGACCGGCCCGATGTACTTGTCGAGCAGCGCCTGCTTCTGCTCCTTCGAGAGCTCGCCCAGCTGCAGCTCTCGCACCGCGGCGTCGACGGCCTGGGGAGAGAGGCCGGCGTCGAGCGCGATGCGCGTCACGTCTTCGGCAGAGAGGCCAGAAGCGGCCGGAGCGCGCTGCTGGGCGTCCAGCTGCGCGGCCCGCCGCAGCACCGCTTCGACTTGCGAGAGGGAGAGCGGGTCCGCGTCGGGGCCCGCGGAGGTGTCAGACGCTTTTGCGCCCGCACGGCGCTCTCGTTCCATGCGGGCAGATCTACCACCAGGACTAGCGGTTGACGTCGTTCTGGTCGTTCGCCGGCTCGCCCGAGGCGACGTTCAGGCCGAGGTGCGAGTCGCAGGTGGCGCCGGTGGTGCGGCCGTCGCTCGAGATGCTCCACACGTCGACGGTGGTGTCGGTGTCGATGTTGCCGACGGCCTCGCCGACGAAGCCGGTGGCGCTGACGGCCGGGGCGGTGACGCCGCAGGTCAGGGTGGCGGCGGTCTGCGAGACGTAGCCCTTGAAGACGTCGACTTCGATGGCCATGGCGGAGGTGGAGGTGCTGGAGCCCGTGCCGACGCGGCTGTCGAACGCAGTGCCCGCGGTGGTGAAGTACGCATAGCGGTTGTTGCGCTCAGGAGCGAAGCCGATCTCGCCGACGTACGAGGAGTAGCGATCCTTCTCCTGCACGAACGCCTTCTCGGCGGTGAACATGGCCTTGAGGTTGGCCTTCGCCTCCGACTGCTTGGAGCGGGCCTGGAACTTGATGAAGTTCGGAATGGCGATGGCAGCCAGAATGCCAATGATGGCCACTACGATCATCAGCTCGATCAGCGTAAATCCCTTCTTCATCGGACCATGCTCCTCGTAAACGGTTGGGGTGCCCGGTCTTCGGCACGGCCGATGAAAGGCTTAAGGGGTGCCGTAACCTCCGGTTTCAATCAGCGCCAAACGGCCGTTGCGGAAGGTATAGGTGCGCACGAAGTGACTTGGGCCCAGGTCGTAAACCCACTCTTCGACGGTCTCGTAGATGGTGCGCGCGCCTCTCTCCGTTGCCTCCGCGCGGACCGCAATGCCGGAGGGGTCGCCACAGCGGGTGAGGATCTCCTGCTTCAGATCACCTACGGAGATACGCGCCGACCCGCAGTCGCGCGGCTCCCGCGCATGCCTGGACGTTCCGTAGCCGCCAGTGCGGGCGCTGACCACGACTCCGTTGCGCAAGGAGAAGATGCGGATGAAGCGGTCCGGCCCCAGATCGTAGGTCCAGCGCTCGACCGTATCGACCTGCACGACGCTGCCGTCGTCGGCGTGCCACTCCTCCTGCCGCGAGTCGATGACGGCCGGCTGCCCGCAGCGCTTCAAGACCCCTTCGCTGCTCAAGCCCGGAGAGATGCGCGCGCAGGCTGCGTCGTCGGCGCGGGCGGCAGCGGAGAAGAGCACGAACAGGCAGAACACGACCTTCATGGTGGCCCCCTTCGAGCACAAGACGATCGGGCGTGGAAAGTGATTCAAAGCTTGCCGGACTTGTTAGAAAGCGGCCATGACCAGTTTGCCCGAGAGTACGCTGCGCGCCCTCACCGCGCGACTCAAGACCGCGCAAGAAGCCGTCGCCCGCCACTATCCGGGAGAGTCCGGGAAGCGTCAGCCGGTGCACGTCGTCTATGGGGGCGCACACCTGTTCAAGTCCGACACTCCGCGAAGATTGGGTGAGCTCGGGCTTCAGGTGATGGCCGACTACGCGCCCTCCGCGGCGGTGTTCGGCAGGGCCATCGGCATCGATGCAAGCGTTGCCCAGGTCGTCTACCAGCGCGTGCAAGAGAAGCTGCGGCGCGAGGCGGTAGAGGACTTCCGCATCGACTTCGAGGACGGCTACGGCATCCGGCCCGACGCGGAAGAGGACGGCCACGCCGCCCAGGCCGCGGCCGAGGTGGCGAAGGGAATGGCCGCAGGCACGTTGAGCCCCTTCATCGGCATCCGCATCAAGTCGCTCTCTGGTGAGCTGGCGGGCCGCGCGCTGCGGACGCTCGATCTCTTCTTGAGCGGCCTCTCGGGAAAGCTGCCGCCGGGCTTCGTGGTGACCCTGCCGAAGATCACCCACCCCGAGCAGGTCTCGGCTTTGATCGACGCCTTCGAAGCCATCGAGGCTGGCCTGGGAATGGCTCCGGGCTCGCTGAAGATGGAGCCGATGATCGAAGTCACTCAAACCATATTGGATACCAACGGCGTCTCGATGCTGCCGGCGCTCTTGAAGGCCGCGCGCGGACGGATGATCGCCGCGCACTTTGGAACCTATGACTACACCGCGTCTTGCAGCATCACCGCGGCCTATCAGGCGATGCGCCATCCGGCCTGCGACTTCGCCAGGTCGATGATGCAGGTGGCTTATGGCGGAACGGGCATCTGGCTCTCCGACGGCGCCACCGCCATCATGCCGGTGCCGGTGCATCGCGGCGAGTCATTGAGTGAAGAGCAGAAGAGCGCGAATGTAGAGTCGGTGCACGCGGCCTGGAGGCTGCACGCGGACGATACCCGCCACTCACTGGCCAATGGTTTCTATCAAGGCTGGGATTTGCATCCAGGACAGCTTCCCAGCCGCTATGGCGCGGCATATGGCTTCTTTCATCAAGGCTTGCCGGCGGCCGGCGAGCGTTTGAAGAACTTCGTCGCCAAAGCGGCGCAGGCCACCTTGCAAGGCGATGTCTTCGACGACGCCGCCACCGGACAGGGCTTGTTGAACTTCTTCCTGCGCGGGGTGAATTGCGGCGCTTTGACCGAGCAGGAGGCGCTCGCCACCGGCCTGACCCTGGAAGAGTTTCGCGGGCGCTCGTTCTTGAAGATCCTCGAGAACCGCCGTCAGCTGCCGCGATAGGTCGAATAGCCAAACGGGGAGATGAGCAGCGGCACGTGGTAGCTGGCGCCCGCCTCGATGGCGAAGACGACGCTCACTTCGGGGAAGAACGCGCTGCGGGCGGCGGTGTCGAAGAGCAGCCGATAGGTTCCGGCCGCTACGGGGCCCGGCGCGAGCGTGCGCAGGCGGCCGTCCGCGTCGGTCTGGCCGCGGCCGAGCTCGCGCCACGCGCCGGCCTCCTTGACGAAGAGCGTGACGCCCACTCCCGCGGCTGGTTTGCCCTGGGCGGTGTCGAGGACGTGCGTGGTGATCATTCCAGGTACCTTTCGATGCGCAGGCGGAGGATCTTCGCCTGCTCTTCGGCGGCGGTGCGCAGCTCGGCGGAGGTCGGGTTGGCCAGCCGCGTGCGCAGGCTTTGCAGCATCTCTTCTCCGGAGCGGCCGGTGGCGCAGACGAGGAAGATGAACCCGTGCTTCGACAAGTATTGCTCGTTCAAGGCCGCGAGCTCTTGCCGCTGCGCGTCCTGCACCCCGCTCTGCTCGGGATTTTGGGTGCGCTCGCCGATGCGCGGGTGGGCCGCGAAGGCTTGGAGCAAGGCGGTCTCGTCCAGCTGCCAGAAGGCGCGCTCGGCGATCCGGTAGAGGGCGGCCGCGTCTTCGAAGGGGCGCTCGGCCGCGACCTGGCTGGCCCACAGCTCCGAGCCGCAGAAGCTCTTGAGCAGCTCTTGCGCGGCCTGGCTGCTGGCGGCGTTCAGCTCGATGAGCTTCTGGTTGAGCGGCGGCTCTACCTCGCCGTACGCGCGCAGCCGGGCGACGCCGCCGTCGGGAAAGACGTTGAGCCGCACGTGCGTGACTTTGCCCACGCAGCGCAGCTCTCCTTCAAAGAAGTGCCGGTGGTGGGGCTTCATCGCCGTTCGCGGCAGGAGATCGATGAACGTCGCGCCGTCTTTGGACGCTTCCAGCGAAGCCCAGCCCGGCGCGTTGCCCTTGAACCAGGTGGTGTCGATCTCCACCTGGCGGACGACGCCGGGCGCGCCCAGCTTGACCAGGTTCCAGTCGTGGCCGGGGCCGCGGCGGCGTTTGGTCTCCCAGCCGCTCGACATGTTGTGCGGGCGATCCGGCAACAACAAGTTATTGCGGTTGCCGTAAAACATATCGCTGCATTCCAGCGAGCGCGCGCCGTTGACCAGCGCGGCCAGATCGACGAGTCCGCCGTGGCGCGTGAGCCGCGCCCAGTCGGGCACGGCCTCGCCGTGCACGCGCAGCCGGGCGACGCCGCCGTCCGGATAGATGTGAAAGCGCACGTGAGTGAAGCGATTGCTGCCGTCGATGTCGAAGAGGTTCTTGCTGTTGCCCTTCAAGTCGCTCCTGGCCAGGAGCTCCGTCCACGGCCCGTCGGCGCCGGCGCCGCCCTCCAACGAGCATTGCGCGGGGAAGTTGCCGGTGAAGAACGCGGTGTCGACGACAATGCCCCGGATGATGCCGGGCAGCCCGAGGCGGATGATGCAGGAGTCGAAGCCGGGCTCGCGGCGGCGGCGCGACTCCCAGCCGTCCATCCATTTGCCGCGGTCGGTGTATTCGTGCTCGCGCCATTCGGCCGCGTGCGCTTTGAGCAGATTCTCTTTCTGGGCGAAGAACTCGTCGTTGGCCCAGAGCACGGCGCCGCCCAGATCTTCCACGG
>DATBAA010000196.1:0-16162 GCA_036271755.1 Myxococcales bacterium
GCGGCAATCATCAGCAACGACCCCCAGAAGTACGGCCTCGAATGAACCAAAGGACCGCCATGCTCAAGAACTTGAAACCCGGCCTCGCCCTGATCTCGATCGCTGTGGTGGGCTGCCACTCGCGGCCGATTCCGTTTTCGACCCCTCCTGGCTACAGCGTCTCGCACGAGTCGGGCGACGGGGTCTTCGGCAAGAAGCTCGAGGCGACGGTGAGCGACGAGGACAACCACTACATGCAGGCCTTCCGCTTCGACCTGCCGGCGGAGGGCTCTATCTCCGCCACCGCCAAGCCCGTCAATCCATTGGCCCAGATCAGCGTCTCCATCTACGCCGAAGGCTCGGGGACCGATGCCATCGCCAAGGGAGAGCCGGGCAAGAAGGTGGAGGCCACCGAGCTGCAGCCGGGCCGCTATTACGTGGCGGTGATCGAGCCGTGGAAGGAGGCCATCCGCAGCAAGGTCGAGCTGCGCGTGGTCTACAAGCCGAAGGATCCCGACGCCGCGCAGACGGTCTGCAAGTCGCAGGCGACCGCGCGCGATCTGCCCTCGGACAAGCCGCTGGTGGAAGATCAGGTCGACTATTCGGCGCAGCGCCGGACTTGCTGGTGGCACGTGGCGCTGGGCGGCGACGGCTCGCTCGCGGTCAAGTTCAACAACGAGGGCAACAACATCAACGCCGACTTCGTGCCCGCGCAGGGCGCGCCGGAAAAGATCGACCCGGTGGCCGGTCTGAACAAGAGCGACCTGCCCGCGGGCGACTACTACGTGAAGGTGTACGCCAACGACGCGGGCGACGCCGGCAAGTACACGCTCTCCTCCAACTTCAAGCAGGGCGACACCTGCAAGAACGGCGGCCCGGCCTGCTCCATCGAAGGCGCCGAGGATCTGAAGCTGCCCTCCGACACCAAGAACGCCGACGTGGACTACAGCAAGAGCAAGCAGTTCCACTTCTACAAAGCGACGCTGAAAGAGAAGGGCAAGCTCACCATCAACTTCAAGGTGCTGCAGCCGCAGCGCGGGTCGAAGGTGACCGCGTACTTCATGCGCACGCCTGACGAGGACGGCGACAAGATCACCGGCGCTTCGGTCACCAAGGACATCGACGGGCCGGGCGACTACTACGTCCGCATCCAGGCGCCCGACTCGGGCGACTACGCCAAGTACGCGCTGGCCACCATCTGGTCGCCGGCCAACTTCATTCCGGCCGACGTGGTGGAGATTGGCCGCTCACCCTGCATGCTCACCGTCAGCGCCGGCTCCAACCAGGGCGTGCGCCAGGGCGTCTCCTGCACGGTGGTGAGCGCCAGCGGGCAGACGCTGGACTCGTGCGTGGTCGATCAGACCTTCCCGAACTTGTCGAAGGTGAAGCCGGGCAACGCGCGCTGCAACATCCAGCCGAACGCGAAGGTGCAGATCAGCGGTCAGTAGCCGCTGCCAGGTCGGCTTCGATGACTTTCTCCAGGTCCGCGCCCTCTTCTCGATAGATGGCGCGGACCTTTCCTTTGCCGTCGACGAGGAAAGTGCGCGGCAGCGAGGTCTTCTCGTCGCCCGCCACGCCGTAGGCCTTGGCGATGGTCTCGAACTTGTCGAGCAGCGCCGGTCCGTCGATGCCCATCTTGGCGGCGAACTGCTGCGCCTTCTCCTGGTCCTGCTCGACGCCGATGTAGACGAGCCGCAGCTCCTTGTGCTTCACCGACAGCGCCTTCAGCCGCGGCAGGCCGCTGGCGCAAGCGGTGCACCAAGAGGCGCCGAAGGTGATGAGCAGCGGCGCGACGGCCGGCATGCGGCGCAGCAAATCGAAGGTGAGCACCTTCTTGCCGGCCAGATCCCAGCCGCCGAACGACGGCGCGGCCAGGCCCACCTTGGCGTTGCCGCTGGCGGGCAGCTTGACGGTGGCGACGGGCGCTACGGCGAGAAGCAGAGCGGCCACGAAGTGCATCTACTCTCCCAGCTGCATGGCGCTCTTCAGCGCGTCGCGAACCGCGGCTTCCACCAACGCCGGCGTGACCTTCTCCCAGGCGGCGCGGCGGGCCTTGTCGCGATCGCTCGGGTTGAGGCCGCGGACCATGGCGATGGTGCCCGCGCCGGTGGTGCCGCCCGCGCAGGCCAAGGCTGTGAGCCGCACCGAGACCTCGCAGCGCTCGCCCAGGCTTCCCTCGGAGCAGCTCTCCACCGGCTCGACCGCAAGCTCGGTGGCGTCGGTCAGCTGCGCCTTGTCGCGCTTGTCGCAGCTGGCGTTGTCGGGGCGCAGGCCCAGCCGCTTGACCGCGTTGACGGTGAAGTCGTTCAGGTGGGTTCCGCCGGCGTTCTTCAGCACCACGCCCACCACGCGCCGCGAGCGGTGCTGCTCGAGTACCGTCAGCAACCCGTTGCGCTGCGCCACGTAGGCGATCTCTTCGTCGGCCGGGCGGCCGGCGACGGCCCGGCGGACGATGAAGGCCGCGTCGAGCTTCGCGCGCAGCTTGCCCGCGTCGGCCGCCGCGACACCGAAGGCGCCCGTGTTCTGCGCGGCGTCCGCGGCCTTGGCTGCGTCGGCCGAGGCGTTGAACCTGATCAGGTCGGCGCTTCCCGCGGCGGCGAGCTCATGATCGGCCACCGCCCGGTCCAGCGCCGCGAACGAGTAGAACGCGCCCGGCTGCTGCTGCCGATCGACGATGTGGATGAGGTCCGCCCGGTCGAAGCTGGTCCGCACCGAGACGTTGTTGGTGACGAGCTGGCTGTCGCCGGTCTTGCTGCTGTACTGCTGGAACGAGCTGGTCTCGCTCTGCAGCTGCGCGGAGATGGCCGCGCTGACGTTGGCCATGGCGCGCTTGTCGGCGTCGTCGCTCGAGCTGGCCGAGAGCCCCACCGCGGTCAGGTAGCGCCGCTGCGGAAACGCCGGGTTGTCGGTGTTGGCGGTGGTGTACCAGGCGGGCAGCGGCTTCAACTGCGCGCCCCCGCATGCAGCGGCGAGGCAGATCACGAGTGCGAATTTGTTCATGATGGTTTTTGACTTCCCCTACATCTTTGCTTTGAGCGTCACCGACAAGGTCATCTTGCCCTCGTCGTCCTTGGTCTCGACCTTGCCGCCGCAGCGGTCCTGCGCAAAACCCTTCACCAGCTGCGCCTGCAGCTCCTTCGGATCGCGATAGCGGTCCTTGATCTTCGGATCGAGCGGCTGAACGGTGAAGGTCACCGAGAGTCCGTCGGTGTTGACGTTGATGGTCGCTGGCGCGCCCTCTACCGAAAACAGCTTCGCCTCGCGCAGCAGCGCGTAAGCGAAGAGCACCGCCTCTTCCTTGGAGGCATCCACCGCCGGCATCACTGCTTCGATCTTCACCGGAATGTCCGCGTCGGGGTCGGTGGCGTGCAGCAGCCCCTGCGCCTTGGCCAGCGCGCTCTCGATCTCGGCGGCCGGGGACTCTTCCTTCTTGAAGGCGTCGGTGTAGTCGAGGATGAGCTTCTTCGCCTTGACGATGCTCTCCGAGTTCTCGGCGCCGATGCCCTGCATGTTCTTGACGATGACGTCCGGCTGCGTCTGGTCGATGAGCTCCACCAGCATCTGCTGCTGCTCGGGCTCGAGCCGCGTGTAGTCGATGCGGCGGATGGCGTTGGCGAGCAGGCCGCAGTCGTCGACGTAGCTCTTGATCAGGTCTGAGTTCCGCCGCAGCAGCGAGACCGAGTTGTTCACGCCCTCGAGCATCTGCCCGACGAGCTGCTCGTGCAGCCCGGCCCGCGCGGTCCAGAGCTTGAGCATGCCCTCGTCGACGGTGGCGCCCGCGGGCCCGGCCTTGCCGGCGTTCTCGCGCGCGTGCTGCAGCTCCATCCGCTGCTTGGCCAGCTGCTTCTTCAGCTCGCCCATCTCTTCGCTCATGCTCTTGTAGCGGGCCTCCCAGTCGCTGGAGACCTTGGCGCCCGTCTGCACCATCTGCGCCTCGGACTGCAGCGCCGTCACCTTCGACAAGAGCTCGTCGCGCTGGTGGACCAGGTCGTCGTAGGTGCCGCGGATGCGCGCCAGCTGCGCCTCGGCGGCATCGCGCGCGGCCGACGCGCCGTTGGCCTCCGCGGCCCTGGTGTCTCGGTCGGCCTTGAGCATGGCCATCTGCTTCTCGTGCTGGTCGCGATCGCCGCTCTTGCGCAGCATCTCCGAGAGCTGCGAGTCGACCTTCATCTTGGCGTCGTTGGCGTCGGTGTACTGCGCCTCCATCTCTTGGAGTTGCCTGGTCAGATCCTTCTTTTCACCTTCGAAGGAAGCGATCTTTCCGCTCAGCGCCGAAGCGTCGTCCTTGGCTTTGGCCAGGTCCGCCTCCAGCTGGCCGATGCGCGCCTGCATCTGCTGCTCGGCGCGGTGCTGCTCCTCGACCGCGGCGGCCGCCTCTTCCGAGCCGCCGATCTTGGAGATGATCTGCCGCGACCTGGCCAGCTCCTGCACCAGCTCGCCGCGCTCCTTGCCCAGCTGGGCCAGCTGCGCGTTCTTCTGCTTGACCTTGTCGTTCAGCTCCTTCTCCTTGCCGGAGGCCGCGTTGGCCGCGTCGCGCAAGGCCTTCATCTCGTCGTGGAGCGCCGTGACCTTCTCGTCGCGCGACTTGATCTCGCCCTGGATCTCGTCCTCGCGCTCCGACAGCATCTTGATCAGGTCGTCCTTCTCCTTCAGCTGGCGCGCCACCGTCTCGCTCTCGGCGCCGCGGATGGCCACGCGGTGCTCCAGCTCTTTCAGCTGGCGCTGCAGCGTCTCGGTCTCGCGCCGGCGGTCGGCGTCGATGGCCGCCTCCATGCGCTTGCGCTCGCGCTCCAGCTCGTGCGGAGAGTAGTAGGTCTCCTTCTCGTCCAGCTCCTTCTGCACGCGCTTGAGCTCGTCTTCGCGCTGCTTCAAGAGGCCGCGGATCTTCTCCGCGTCGGCGCGGGCCGAGGTCGAGGCTTCGTGCGCCGCCTGCTCCTTCTCGGCCTTGGCGGCGATCTTGAGCTTGCGGTTCTCCTCCTCGAAGAAGGCGACCTTGCCGCGCAGGGTGGCGATCTCGACTTCGTCCTGCGTCTTCACCTCGGCGCGCAGCGCGGGCTGCACCGGCCTGCGCGGCGCATCGGTGACGATGCCTCCCGGCTGCTCGATGGCCGCGATGCCGCCGCGCGATGCCGGCCGCACGCTCCCCGGCGCCGCGGGCCGCTGCGATGCGCGCGGCGGCGGCGGCGGAGGAGGCTTCACCGTCGAGCGCTTGTCGCCGACGAACGAAGTCTTGGTCATGCCGAAGGTGATCACGTCGCCGTCCTGGAGCTGCTCGCGGTCGACGTCCTTGTCGTTGACGAAGGTCCCGTTGGTCGAGCCCAGGTCCATGACGAAGTACTTGCCGTCCTCGCACCAGATCTTCGCGTGCTTGGACGAGACGCCGGCGTCGGCGATCTTGATGTTGCAGGCCGACGACCGGCCGACCGTCATCGGATCCGGGGTGAGCTCGATCTCCTGGCTCTCCAGGGATCCGCTGAGGATGCGCAACGACGCCATGAGTGTAGGTCCTTGGCCCCACGAGAGAATGAGCGAATCGCCGAGCCGGCGCGCACGTTAACGAAGGGGGTTGGCTCTAGTCAACGAACTGTATAGGTGCGCAAAGCCGCAGATTGCAGCGGAAGGACACGCGGTTGCAGCGTCATCCTCTTCCTTGACCCACGCTGGATCCGCAAGCTACCCTTGTGACAACTGTCAGACACGTACGTCCCGCACCGCGCAGCGGCTGCCTGGAGAGCTAGACCTCATGCCCGAAGCGCCGAGCGACGTCGGATCCTACTTCGGCAAGTACTTCTTGATGAAGAAGCTCGCCGCGGGCGGCATGGGCGAGATCTACCTGGCCAAGCAGCAGGGCCCGGCGGGCTTCCAGAAGATCCTGGTGGTGAAAAAGATTCTCGGCCACCTGACCGAGAACAAGGAGTTCATCGAAGCCTTCCTGGGCGAGGCGCGCCTGGCCGCGCAGATGAACCACCGCAACGTGGTCCAGGTGTTCGAGCTGGGCGAGGAGACGGGCAGCTACTTCATCGCCATGGAGTACGTGGCCGGCAAGGCGCTGCGGGAAGTGATCGACGCGGCGGCGAAGAAGAAAGAAAAGCTGCACCCGGAGCACTCGCGGCTGATCGCCGAGATGATCTGCGACGGCGCCTCCTACGCGCACAACCTGACGGACATGACGGGCCGGTCGCTCAACCTCGTCCACCGCGACTTGAACCCGCAGAACGTGCTCATCAGCTACACCGGCGACGTGAAGGTCATCGACTTCGGCATCGCCAAGTCGGAGATGAGCACGGTCAAGACCGAAGCCGGCATGATCAAGGGCAAGTTCGTCTACATGAGCCCGGAGCAGTCGCTGGCGAAGAAGCTGGACAAGCGCTCGGACATCTTCGCCATCGGCATCTCGCTCTACGAGATGCTCACCGGCATCAACCCCTTCCACAAGAACAACATCGTCCTCACGCTCGAGGCGGTGCAGCGCTTCGACCCCGCGCCGCCGTCGCAAACCGACCCGGTCTTCGCGCCCTTCGACCCCATCGTCGCCAAGGCGCTGGCCAAGGATCGCGACCGCCGCTACTCGGACGCGGCGGAGATGCAGGACGACCTGCGGCGCATCGTGCTGCCCAGGCCGCCGGAGCGCCTGGGGCAGTTCATGGCCCGCACCTTCCGCGCGCAGCTCGAGGAAGAGCAGAAGATGCTGATGGACAGCGACAGCATGAAGCTGACCACCAGCGGGCCGAAGAAGACGCCGGCCCGGGCAGCTCCGGCGACCACGCCGCCCAAGCCCGCCCCTGCGGCCAAGCCGGTCGAGAGCGGCGCGACCGAGATGCTCCAATCGCCGCGCAAGGCTCCGTCGGTGGGCAAGCCGCCGCCGGCGCGCATCGCGCCGCGCCCGCCGCCCGCGGGTCCTCCGCCGAAGGCCACTCCCGCGGGAGACACGCTGGTCGACGGAGGCATGCAGCCGCCCGGCAACAACACCGGCGCCACCGCCATGCTGGGCCAGAGCCCGCAGCGGCCGGGCGACACCATGCCGGAGCACATGGAGCCGGAGGAGGGCGACTTCCGCACCGCGCTGCTCAACGACGCCCCGCCGCGGGCCAAGAAGCCCTCGAAGCCGTCGTCGACCGACATCATCTCGCCCGAGGATTCGGCCGCCGCGCGCCAGGCCGCGCTCGCCAAGATGGCCGAGGGCCCCAAGGGCGTCATTCGCACCCGCACCCGGCCCGATCAGTCGACGCCGCCGCCCAGCCAGAAGAAGATGTGGATCATCCTCGGCGTCGCCGGCCTCTTCGCGGTGGCGGCCATCGTCGCGCTGCTCTTCCTGCTCTCGGACGACTCGGGCTCGGGCACGCCGCGCCACAAGCGCGCGCCGCCGCCCGAGCAGACGCAGGCCGCTCCCGTCGAGCAGCCCGCGCCGGCGCCGGCACCCGCCGCCGAGGAGCCCAAGACCGAGACGGCCAGGCCGCAGCGCAAGGCTTCGGAAGAGTCAGCCGAGAAACCTTCGCGCAAGCAGACAGCCGCTCCAGCCGGAAGGTCGATGGGCACGCTGACCCTCAACCCTGGCCCCAACGTGCCCGTCACCTACGCAGGCGCGGCGCTGCCCAAGCAGGTGGGCGCGTTCGATCTGCCCGTCACCAGCGCGACCGGCAGCATCACGGTGGGCGACGACAACACCCCCTTCAAAGTCACCATCGACTACACGGTCTCGAACGGCAGCGTGCTGGCCAAGGTCAGCTCGACGCCCTGGGCCATCGCCAGCGTCAACGGTCCCTCCAAGGGCAGGACGCCCGTCGGCGACATCGCCATCGGCGCCAAGAGTCCCACCCTGGTCGAGCTGAAGAAGCCCGGCAACGACACCAGCATGTCGCTGCGGCTCAAGTACACGCCCAACTAGCGGCGGTTCCCAGTCACAAGCCAAGAGCCGCGCAGGGTCAAACTTGCTCGAAGCCCCGGTTGCACGCTATAAGACGGGCTCCCGAGAGCGTGTTCAGTACCCTTCAACTTCCAAGCTGAAGATGCCTCGGTACGTTCGAAATGGGGCCTGGAAGCCTTGATGGATGACGACGCCGACAACCGCGTGGCCGAGCTGGAGTCGGTCTGGTACGAGATCATCGAGGCCGTGACGGCCGGGCGGACCAACGGACTCATCTGCCCCGAGTGTCACGACCCCGCGGGTCTGCAGATCGAAGAAGCACGGGGACGCACCATCGTCAGCTGCCCCGCCTGCAAGCGCGAGGTCGAGGTCGGCATCCAGACCGCATAGAGCCTTCAGCAAGGAAACGCGATGTCCAACTTTCTCGGCGTAGGCTTCAAGTTCCCCTTCTCTGTCGGCCCGTCCGGCGGCATCCAGCTGAGCAAGTACGAGACGAACATCGAGGAGTCGGTGCGCATCATCATCGGCACCGCGCTGGGCGAGCGGCAGATGCGGCCGGCCTGGGGTTGCAAGGTGCACGACTACGTCTTCGCGCCCAACAACACTTCGACGCAGACGCTGGTCGCCCACCACGTCGAAGAGGCGCTGGCCAAGTTCGAGTTCCGCATCCGCAACATCGAGGTCTCGGCCATGCCCGACCCCGACTCGGCGGAACGGATTCTCGTCGACGTCCGTTACGAGATCCGCGCGACCAACAGCATCCACAACCTGGTCTTTCCCTTCTACCTGACGGGTAGCTAACCGCTTCCTCGCTAGGGGTTCATCGATGGCACTGCCGGTTCCGAATCTCGACGACCGATCATGGAAGCAGATCGTGGACGAGGCTACCCGCCTCATCCCGCGCTATTGCCCCGAGTGGACCAACCACAACCCGACCGACCCGGGCATCACGCTGCTCGAGCTCTACGCGTGGATGACGGAGATGGTCATCTACCGGCTCAACAAGGTGCCGGAGAAGAACTTCCTCACCTTCCTCGATCTCATCGGCGTGCGGCTCAAGGCGCCCGAGCCGGCGAAGGTAGTGCTGGAGTTCACGCCCAGTGAAGGCGCCGAGGGCGAGCTGACGGTGAAGAAGGGCACCAAGGTGGCGACGCTGCAGGCCGGCGGCGGCGAGGCAGTCACCTTCGAGACCCTGCGCGACATCACGCTCTTGCCGGTGCACGTCACCCGCGCCGTCTCCAGCCACCGCGCCACCGTCGCCGACCACACCCAGGCGCTCTCCGAGGGCGAGGCCAAAGAGCCGCTCTTCACCGGCGTGCAGGAGGTCGAGCGCTTCCTCTATCTGGGCGACGATCGCCTCAACGCCTTCAACGAAGAAGCGGCCGTCGATCTCTTCTTCGAGGCCATGCCCGGCTCGTCGGGCCCGCGCGTCCCCACCATCACCGAGTGGCAGTACTTCGACGGCAAGCGCTGGCGCGACATGACCGTCAACCGCGCCGAGAGCGACACGCGCCGGCTCGCGTTCGGCAGCCACCCGGGCATCGAGAAGCAGATCGTCAACGGCGTCGAGACCTACTGGGTGCGCGGCAAGCTGGCAGAGCCGCTGAAGGACCCGCAGGCCGTCCAGCTCGACAGCGTTTCGTTGCGCGTTGAAATTCTGGGCGAGGGCATGGCGCCCGAGAACGCCTTCGTCAACATCGGCAACTACATCTTCTTGCCGGTCGACCAGGGCAAGAGCTTCCACCCCTTCGGCGAAGAGCCCAAGTTCGACTGCGCGCTCTACCTGGGCCACAAGGAGCTCTTCTCGGCTCCCGAGGCGCGCATCCGCATCGAGGTGGGCTTCGTCGAGCCGTCGGTAGTGCCCATGCCCGAGGGCAGCCCCGACTTGATGATCCTCTGGGAGTACTGGAACGGCCGCAAGTGGGCCGAGCTGGGCCGCACCACGCCAATGGGCGTCTCGGGCGTGCAGGGGTCTCTGAACTTCCTCGACTCGACGGGCGCCTTCACCCGCAACGGCGCGGTCAGCTTCGATCGTCCGGGCGACATGCTCGAGACGGAAGTGGGCGGCCAGAAGAACTTCTGGGTGCGCGCGCGCATCAACAGCGGCAACTACGGCGCGCCCGGCAGCTACGAGCTCGTCGGACAGAACTGGGTCTTCAAGGAAGACCGTCCGCTGCAGCCGCCCTGCCTCAAGTCGCTGGTCTTCAAGTACGTGCGCGAGCCCAAGCCGCTGGCGCACGCCATGAGCTTCAACGACTTCCAGTACCGCGACCACACCGACGACCTGAACACGCCCTACGTCTACTTCCAGCCGTTCCTGCCCGACCAGGACGAGTCGCCCGCCTTCTACCTGGGCTTCGATCAGAAGTTCCCGCAGCGGACGATTCATCTGTACTTCGAGCTGGACGACGCCGCGGTGGGAGGCGGCACGCAGCTGGGTGGACCTCCGCCCGGCGCGGCCGAAGACGACCTGGTGGTGAAGGGGCCGCGCGTCGTCTGGGAGTTCTGGGACGGCAACCGTTGGGCCGACTTGCTGCCGCAGGACTTCACCACCGGCTTCACCCGCTCGGGCTACCTGTCTTTTGGCGGCCCGCGCAACTTCCAGCGGCGCAACGTCTTCGACACCGAGGCCTTCTGGCTGCGGGCGCGCTTGGAGTCCGGCAGCTACGACCTGCCGCCGACGCTGCGCGCGGTCATCGTCAACGCGGTCGATGCGCTCAACGGCGTCACGGTGGAAGAGGTCATCGGCTCGTCCGACGGCTCCATCGATCAGCACTTCAAGCTCGCAGCCGCGCCCATCTTGAACGGGCCGCAGGCGTGGATCCTCGAGCCAGACGCGCCGACCCCGGCCGACAAGAAAGTCATCCAGGCCGAAGAGGGCTTCGAGTCGATCATCGCCGACGAAGACGGCAACGGCACCTGGGTGCGCTGGCACGAGGTGGAGAACTTCTTCGAGAGCGACCCCAACTCGCGCCACTACACCTGCGACCCCATCAAGGGCGAGCTCACCTTTGGCGACGGCCGCAAGGGCTGGGTGCCGCCCACGGGCCGCGACTCGGTGAAGTGCGAGTACCGGCTGGGCGGAGGCGTGGCCGGCAACGTCGGCGCCGGGACGCTGACCGTGCTCAAGCAGTCGGTGGCCTTCGTGCAGAACGTCACCAACCCGTTCCCGGCGCTGGGCGGAGCCGACCCGGAGACCCTCGAAGAGGCCAAGCTGCGCGGCACGTACGCCATCAAGAACCGCGATCGCGCCATCACCGCCGAAGACTATGAGCAGCTGGCGCTGGCGGCTTCGCGCCGCGTGGCCCGCGCCAAGTGCGTGCAGGCCTCCGACGGCAGCATCTCGCTCCTGCTCGTGCCCAAGGCCGAGCGTGAAGACGGGGACGCGCGCGCCATCCCCTCGCGAGATTTGATCGATCGCGTGGCCTCGTTCATCGACAAGCGCCGGCTGATCACCGCGCGGGTCAACGTCGGCAAGCCGCGCCTGGTGCCGGTGTCGCTCGAGCTGACGGTCTCGCTCAAGCCTGGCGCCACCGCCGACCGCGTGAAGGCCGACGTGAAGGAGAAGGTGAAGAAGCTCTTGAACCCGCTGCACGGCGGACCCAAGGGCGACGGCTGGCCCTTCGGACGCGCGGTGGGCAAGGCGGACCTCTATCCGCTCGTCGAGGCGGTGGAGGGCGTGGACCGCCTCACGGATCTGGTGATCATCGACGAAGGCCGCCGGCTGCGCGTGGAGATGCTCAAGACCACCGACGACGAGCTGCCCAATCTCATCGGCGTCGAAATCTACGACCGCGGGTAGACGACAATGGCCGAACAACCCATCACGCTGCCGGGCATCGCCCCACCGCTCCTCGGCCTCCCGCTGGGCCAGGCGCGGCGGCTCGCGCGCAGGCGGGCGGACGCGAAGCTCGAGTTCAAGCTGGTCGACTCGGAGGCCAAGGCGCTGACCATCGTGCGGCAGTTTCCCGAGGAGGGAGACGAGCTGAACGAGACGCGCGTCATCCGGGTGGAGGTCGCTTCGCGGCCCTGGATCAACTACCTGCCGGGCATCTACCAGGACGCAGACGAGGAGAACGCAGACTTCCTGCAGCGCTTCCTGCTCATCTCGGCGCACCTGACTTCCGGCATCGAGGAGAACCTCGAGTTCGTCCACGAGTTCTTCGACCCGCGCATCACCAACGCGAAGTGGCTGCCCTGGCTGGCGTCGTGGCTGGCCATGCCGCTCTTGGAGGGCTGGGACGAGGAGAAGCGGCGCGAGATCATCCAGCGCACGCCCGAGCTCTACCGGCTGCGCGGCACCGCGCGCGGGCTGAAGCTGGCGCTGAAGCTCTTCGCCGACGTGAAGGCCGAGATTCACGAAGGCGAGTGGCCCTATCCGGGCATGGTGATCGGCAAGTCGAGCACCATCGGCAAGGACACCATCCTCTCGCCGCCGGTCTTCATCAGCCAATGCTTCACGGTGGAATTGCCCGACAAGAAGGGCGAGATCTCCCGCGAGCGGCTGCGTACCGTGCAAGCGCTGGTCGAAACCGAGAAGCCGGCGCACGCGCACTACGCGCTGACCTTCGAGGAGACCGAGCCCACGTACGACGAAGTGCCCTACCTACATGTCGGCAAGACCGGGCGCATCGGAGTGGACGCGCGCATCGGCGGGCAAGAGGACATTCCGCCGACGCAACCCGAAGAATTAGGTAGCGAGCTGCAGAAAATGGCGCTGGGTAAGAAGGTTTAGGCAGTTTGTTTGAATTGACAACACCGCCCCGACGGTTGTTTCTGGAAGGGCGTTTTTGGAGGATGCAATGGCGGAGCAGGCCAACTTCAAGCGAATCAACTTCTTCGAAGGCTTCTTCACGACCGACGAGGACTGGAACGCCGCGGAGGCGTACCACCTGGAGAAGCGTCGCCTGCACAACCGCGTGCTCCACACTCCGGGCGTGGTCCCGGTGTCCGGCGGCGGGCTGAAGGTCCAGGCGCGCGGCCGCGGTGACTTGTCCTTCGAGGTGGCGCCGGGCTTCGGCATCGACGGCCGCGGCAACGAGCTGGTGCTGCGCGACCCGGGCGTGAAAGTGGTCGAGGCGGACAAGCTCAAGCTGCCGCAGACCATCTACGTGGCCATCAAATACTTCGAGGAGCCCACGGACTTCATCGCCTACAAGGAGAATCCGCGCTTCAAGGGCCACCGCCGCATCGAAGAGAAGGTCAAAATCGAGGTGATGGCGCGCGAGCCCGACGGCATCGAGGCGCTGGAGCTCGGCCGCGTGCGGCTGGAAGAGGGCGTCCGCGAGATTCGCGATGCGCTCGACCCGCGCGTGCCCGGCCCGGGCGAGATCGATCTGCGCTACGTGCCCATCGCCGGCTACGCGGGCAGCCACGCCACGCCGCAGCTGCGCGTGGAGATCGCCAACGGCCTCTCGGAGAAGGCTTCGCTCTCTTCGCTCTTGTCCAAGCTGGGCGTGGCTTCGGCCAACCACCTGCGCAACGCCGTGCTCGCGGCCGAGATGTTGAACAGCGGCAACGGCATCGGCCCCTTCAACCTCGCGGACGTGCTCACCGGCATCGTCGAGCTGGAGCGCGAGATGATCGAAGGCATCGAGAAGGACTTTCCGCAGATCGCCGCGCGCAAGGGCTTCGCCGAGTACAAGAAGTCGCTCGAGGCGCTGACCAAGGTGGTGCGCGATCGTCCCCGCGACGCGGACGGCGTCATGGGCATCGCCCGCTTCCTGAACGCGTCCAACCAGGCCCTCACGCCGGTCGTGAAGGAGAAGATGACCCCTTCGGCCAAGAAAGAGGTCAAGGGCGAGGCCACCACCTGGAAGGAGATCGTCGGGCGCAGCAAGGACTTCCCCGAGGAGCTCAACATCGACGGAAGCAACTTCGTCCGCGTCGACCACCTGCAGCTGGTCAACGACGAGTCGGAGAAGGCGCACAAGTTCCGCATCGAAGGCCAGAAGGACATGTGGAAGAGCCGCCAGACCTTCACCTATCCGGACAAGGAGCAGGTCTCCGACTCGGGCGTCGCCTACATCGGCGGCGAGGCGAAGTGGCAGGTGCACAACCTCAAGGCCGGCAAAGATCTCATCGTCATCAAGCGCTTCGACGCCATTTTGGGCGAGCAGATCTGCGACATCAGCGTGGACGGCAAGAAGGTGGGCCAGTGGAAGGTGACCGAGGCGGACCGCAAGCACCGCTGGCGCAACCACTACTTCCTGGTTCCGGGTACGTTCATCACCAACGACACGGCGGAGATGTCCGCCAAGGCCGTTTCGGCGGAGCGCGACATCAACATGTTCCAGCTCTGGTTCTACCAGCCGGCTTAAAGGAGCAGCACCGTGGCAATCGCATCCATCCTCCGTGAGATCCTTCCCTTCCTGAAGCGCGACAAGGCTGTAGGAAAGGTGTGCCCCAACGGGCACGTCATGCACCCCTCCTGGGATCAGTGCCCTTACTGCTTGGAGATGCAGCAGGCCATGGCCGGCAAGGGCGGCGGTGGCGGGGGCATGCAGGGGATGCCCATTCCGCCCAGCGGCGGCGCCACGGCGATGGTGAACATCAGCGAGATGGGCGGCGAGAAGGGCCGCGGCTCGGGCGACAAGAACCGCGAAGTGTGCGGCTGGATCGTGGCGTTGAACGGCCAGCACAAGGGCGAGGACTTCCGCCTGCGCGTCGGCAAGAACGTCATCGGCACCGCGGCGGACTGCGACATCGTGCTCACCGACAAGAAGATCTCGCGCAAGCACACCACCATTCGCTACGAGGGCGGCGAGTACCAGATCGCGGATCTGGACAGCTCCAACGGCTGCTTCGTCAACGACGAGAAGGTCCAGAAGCACGACCTCATCGACAACGACATCATCAAGCTGGGCGACATCGAGTTCGAGTTCAAGTGCCGCGCGATGCGCGAGAAGCGCGAATAGGGTCTCCTTCAATGATGATTCGTGCCGGGAAATTCGCCGCGCTTTGCCTTTTGGCTCCCTCGCTGGCGTACGCCGCGGGGTCGCAGATCACCATCCAGCAGATCGACGTCTCGCAGAAGAATTGGCCGCACGCCAAGGCGTACGTCAACGTCATCGGCGCGTCCGGGTCGCCCATTCCCAACGTCCCGCCGGACGTCTTCAGGGTCTACGAGACCGGCGGCAAGGACGGCTCCAAGATCGAGAAGGTCGAGTCGCTCGAGGCGGCGCAGTCGGGCGCGTCCATCGTGGTGGTCGTCCAGGCGTCCGGCGCCATGCTGGGCATCCAGGAAGACCTCAAGAAGGCGGTCTCGGGGTTCGTCAACAACCTGAGCGACAAAGACCAGGTCGCCATCGTCGACTACGCCGAGTCGGCCGAGACGGTGTCGCCGTTCTCCGCCGAGAAGGGCGACGTCGCGGGCAAGGCCGGCAAGATCACCTTCACCGGCAAGTCGTTCCTTCTCTACGACGGCATCGACCAGGCGCTGACGCTCTTCTCCGCCCCGGCCGGCAAGGGCAAGAAGGCCGACGACTCCGCGCTGCCGCTCGCGCGCGCCATCGTCGTCATCTCCGACGGCCGCGACAACGGCAGCTCGGCCGACCTGGAGAAGGTCGTCGCCGACGCCAACCGCCGGCGCATTCCCATCCACACCATCGGCCACTCCGAGCTGGACCAGGACTCGCTCGCCAACCTGGAGCAGCTCTCTCGCCGCACCAACGGCACCTACAAGGCCTCGCCGGCGGTGGACGACATCACCAAGAACCTCTCGGTCATCCGCGACTTCATCAACAAGATGTACGTCGTGCAGTACAAGACCAAGCTCGCGCACGACGGCAAGGATCACAAGATCGAGATCGCCATGGAGAGCGAGGCCAGCACTCCGCTCAAGGCGAGCATCATGGTGCGCACGCCGGCCTTCACCGACTGGATGAAGATCGGCATCATCGCCGGGCTGATTCTCCTGGTGATCATCGCGGCCATTGCCATCTACGTGCTGACCCGCCCCAAGCCGCCGCCGGTGCGCTTCTGCGCGGTGTGCAAGCGCGCGCAGATGCCCGAATGGGAGATCTGCCTCTTCTGCCTCAAGTCGGCGAAGGCGCGCTTCACGGTGCAGAAGGGCGCCACCAAGGGGAAGACCTATCCGCTGGTGGGCAAGGTCGTCAGCCTCGGCTCGGGGCCGGAGAACAACATCCGCATCATGGACGGCGCGGTCTCGGGCAAGCACGCGGGCGTGGCCATCGACGACAACAAGTTCGAGATCGTCGACCTGAACTCGAAGAACGGCGTGCTCGTCAACGGCAAGAAGACCCCGCGCCGGTTCCTGCGCAACGGCGACATCATCACGCTGGGCATGACCGAGTTCAA
>DATBAA010000197.1:0-5397 GCA_036271755.1 Myxococcales bacterium
CAAACGAACCGCGAATCGTGCCGCTCGACGTGCACTTGCGAGAGCACATTCCAAGCGAGCCAGATCGCGCCGTCCGACGAAGCGCCCCAGGCGAGCAGCCTGCGCCCATTTGCGGGAGCGCGCAGATTCACAAGAGGCTCAGCGACCAGTTCCTCGAGGTTGCTCATCGCGACACCCGGTATAGCCGGAGCTGACCGCGCGGACCTGGACTGGTCGGCGTAGCTCGTTGCGCGCGAGGAGCCGGGGGAGGGCATGCGCCCCGCTCGGCGAGTTTGAACCTCGCGCAAAGAGAGTCCGAGACTCGCCCGGGAAGAGCCGCGCGAGGTTCACCTGTCTGAAGCCGACGGGGCGCGTGCCCTCCCCCGGCGTCGCTATTTCCCGAACAATTTCCCAAACACGTCGCCGGGGTTCCAGGCGGGCTTGTCGGGGTCGAGGGCGACGGCCAGGGTCATGAGGAAGTCGGCGCGGACTTCCTTGGCCATGTTTTCGTAGTCGGCCTTGGGGTCCCATTCGTCGCTGGGCTGGTGGTAGCGGTTGGTGGTCCACCAGTCGTCATAAGCCTTGCGCTTCTCGATGTTGCCCGTCTCGTCCTGCCAGCCCGCGTTGGGGAAGATGGCGGGGATGCCGCGCTTGACGAAGCTGTACTGGTCCGAACGGATGAAGAAGACCTGCTCGGGCTGTGAGTCGGGGCTCTCCTTCATCTTCATCGCCGAGAGCGAGGCCTGGACGGCGCGCTCGAGCGTGCTGTGCTCCGCGCCCAGCGCGATGATGTCGAAGGGCTCGAACTGCCACGACACGCCGTCCAGGTTCACGTTCGCGACGATGCTCTCGATGGGCACCGTCGGGTGCCGGGCAAAATATTCGGAGCCTTGCAGGCCCTTCTCTTCGCCCGTGACGGCCAGCGCCAGAATCGAGCGCGGCGGCCGCTTGGGCTGGGCCGCGAAGGCGCGCGCCACCTCGAGCATGCCGGAGACGCCCGAGGCATTGTCGCCCGCGCCGTTGTAGATGGTGTCGCCGCCCATGGCCGGGCCGACGCCCAGGTGATCGAGGTGCGCGCTCACCACCACGTGCTCTGAAGCGCGCTCGGCGCCGCGCAGCAAGCCCACCACGTTCTCCGAATCGAACTGCCGCACCGCCGCCGCGACCTTCAAGGTGGCGCGCGTGCCGAGCGGAAACGGCTTCAGCTTGCCCGCGGGACCGTCCTTGAAGATCTGCTCCGCGCTCTTGCCGCTCTTGGCGAGCAGCCGCTGCAGCATCGTGTAAGGCACGCGTACGGCGGGCAGCGCGGAGCCGGCGCCGGGCTTGTCACCCTCGCGATACGTCATCTGCTCGAAGGGCGCCTGCCGGGCGAAGAACGGAAACGGCAGGTGCGCCGCGATGGCCGGCGTGAAGACCGTGATGATTCCCACCGCGCCACGCTCCGCCAGCAGCCGCGCTTTGCGGACTCCATCGGAGTAGACGGCGCTGGCGGCGGCGGGGAAGAAGTCGTCGCGCGCGGACCGCGGCGCTCCGTAGATGATCACCGCGATCTTGCCCTTCAAGTCCTTGGGAAAGTCGTCGTACTTATATTCGGGCGCGCTGATGGCGTAGCCGGCGAAGACCAGGTCGCCCGAGACCTCGTCCTTGGCCGAGCCGGCCCGCGGCTGGAAGAGCGCCTCCTCGCCGTACTTGAGCGCAGTGCCGTCGATGCTGACCGCGCAGCCGTCGGGTTGGATGGTCATGCCTACGAACGGAACCTTTTGAAAGTAAGTCCCGTTGTCTCCGGCGGGCGCATATCCCATCGATTGCAGCTGGCCCGCGATATAGCGCGCCGCAATGGCGTGGCCGCGCGTGCCGGTGCCGCGGCCCTCCAGCAGATCGTCGGCGAGGAAGCGGACGTGCGCCGAGAGCGCCTCGCCGTGAATCGCTTTCAGACCGGCTTCGCCCTGCGCCTTCAAATCCGGCGGCGGAACGGCGACGAGCAACGCGAGCAGGATATGCATTCACTTCGTATAGCTCATTGCTTCGTCAGCTCCACCCACTGCGCCAGGATGTACGACTCGGTCTGCACACGCGCGGGCGCCGCATGACCGCCGACCGGGGGAAACAGGCCATGCGTGGGCTCGACGCCGGCGTTGTCCGCGCGCGTAGTGATCTCGCCGTTCAAGACGTTGCCTCGCAGGTTCAGGTTCAACCCCAAGATGTGCGGCCGGCGGAGCTCCTCTTCAAGACCGAGGTTGCCCGTGAAGATGCCGCGCAGCTGCCCCGCCTTGCTCAGGTGCGCGCGATTGAGCAGCGCGGTCAGCTTCTCGCCGAGCTTGACGTGGACGTCTCCCGTCTCGGGAATGGTGATGATGAAGGGAATGTCGCCGCTATAAGTCGACACCCTTCCTTTCCACGTGCCGAGGAGCTCCTTGGGCGGCGCGAAGGCGTCGTACTGACCCGGCGGCATGCGGCGTTCGGGTTTGAAGCGCGGCAGCTGCGACGCCATGATTCGATCGGCGATCTCGTGGGTCAGCTGGTACGCCTCGGAGTTGCACAAGACCACGACCACCAGCTTCTCGGCGGGGACGACGCGCAGCTCGGTGGCCACGCCAGGCATTCCGCCCGTGTGCGCCAGCGTCGTGTAGCCGCTGCCGCTGCTCGTCTCCCAGCCGGCGCCGTAACCTTTGCCGTTGCCTTCGTCCATGGTGGGCGCGTGCAGCGCGTCCAATTCCGCGTCGCTCAAGATTGCCTTCTGATCGCGCAGGTGCGCCTTGGCGTTGAATTGCCCGAAACGGACCAGGTCGTGCGCGCTGGCGAAGATGGCCGACGCGCCCTCGTGATCGGTCTCGTACCAAGGAATGGGCAATCCATCGACGCCATAGCGAACGGCTTGGAATGGCATGGGCTCGAGGGAGCTGTGAGTCATTCCCAGCGGAAGAAAGACCTCTTGCCGCAGATAGCCTCCAAACGTCTTTCCCGAGAGACGGGAGATCAACGAGCTCAAGACGCCGTAGCCGAGGTTCGAATATTCGAATCGCTCTCCGGGCGGCGCGAAGAGGTTTCCGAAGCGCAAGATGGTCTCGTCGGCAGAGGGAACCCGCCAGGGCTCGTTCTCGTAGAAGAATTGAAAGTGCTCGGGCAGGCCCGCCGAATGATTGGCCACCCGCCGGACGGTGGCGGCGCCGGCGTCGCCGATGCGGGCGCGCAGCTTCGCGGCGCCCAGGTAGTCGTTGATGGGCTTGTCCAGGTCGAGCTTGCCGGTCTTGACCAGGGTGAAAAGCGCCGTGCCGGTGATTGGTTTCGAGATCGAGGCGAGCGAGTAGCTGGTGTCCGGCGTGGCCAGGATCTGACGCTCGCGATCGGCGTAGCCGAAGCTCTCTTCCCAGAGGATCTTGTCGCCCTTGGCCACCGCGATGGAAATGGAGGGCACCTGCTGCTCGATCAGCTGCGCGTGGACATAGTCATGAATGGCGTCGAAGGGGCCAGCGAGAGCGAGCAGAAGAGCGAGCATCCCTGGCAGTGAGCCACGGCTGGCGCTGGTTTCAAGCAGGCGAGCGCATCTCTGCCCGCGAACAAAAATCCTGCCAGGGAAACATCTGGGCGCGGGCGGCGTCTAACCGTCCAGACAAACAACGGAGAGAGAAGACATGCGAATGCTCTTGATCGGACTCACCCTGGCCGCCGGCTGCGTCGGCATGCGCCCGGCCGAGGCTCCCGTGATCGTGGACGCCGCGCCCATGGAGTGCGGCAGGATGGTTCCCGCCACGGCCATGGAACACGCCATTGTCCACGCGGCGCCGGACAACAACTCGGAGACCATCATCACGCTGGCGGCGCGGACGCCGGTGTGTGTCTCGCGCCGGAGCCGCGGTTTCGGCCTGTTGGCGGTTCGCCTTCCCAACGGCCAGAGCGGCTTCATGAACACCGACTCGCTGCAAGGTCTGGTGATCGACTCGCCGCCAGTCCTGCCGTGGGGCTTGGAGTAAGCGCTAAGCTGCCCGCTCGAAGATCAAGCGGCGCGCGGCCAGCGTGAAGCCGAAGGATTTGTACAAGGCGCGCGCCGGCTTGTTGGTCTCGCCGACCGACAAGACGGCCGCCTGCTGGCCCGCGAGCGCCTTGGCGAGCAGCGCGCCGCCGATGCCCATGCGGCGGAAATCGGGCAGCACCGCAATCTCCTCGATGCCCAGGGTCCTGCCGAGCTGTACGCCCGAGAGGTAGGCCATCGGCTTCCCTTCGGACTCCGCCAGCCAGAGCACGCGGCCCTCTTCACCGAAAAGCTGCGCGATCTCGTCGGGCCGGGTGGCGAAGGTGTCCGGGGCTCCTGTCCAAGCCTCGCGCGAGAGCCGCTGCAGCACCGCTTGATCCTTGGGCAGCGCCCGGCGCATCCGCAGCGCGGGCATCTCGGGTACCGGCAGCTCTCGCGCGCGCCACTGCAGCGAAAGTTGCACCTGACGCTCGGCGAAGCCGAGAGCGGTGAGGAATGCGCGTCCAGCCGCTGCGTCGTCGCGCACGCGCGCGCGCAAGACCGCCCCGCTGGCCAGCGCGCCTTCGCAGAGCGCTCTCCCCAGCCCCTGCCGCCGCAGCGAGGGATGGACCGCCGCATAGACGTCGAAGGTCGCCTGGTCCCGAACGGCGAGAAAGGCGATGCCGTACACCGCGCCGTCCTCGCCCTCCGCGACGCGCCAGGCTTCGAGCAGCGCGCGCGTCCCGGTGGCGATGAGCCCCAGCCGCTGCGCGAACGGTTCGATGGACCCGTCCAGCATTCTCGCGGCCTCGCAAAAGCGCGCCGCGGCGTCCAGGTCCAAGAGCTGGAACGGCCGGACGGTGACGACTCCAGCTGCCATCTACGGCAGCGTCGCCGCGACCAGCTCCGCGATGTCCTTCGCCTGCATGTTCTCGCCGCGGCCGGTCTCGCCGATGCCGTCCTTGATCATCGTCAGGCAAAAGGGGCAGCTGGTGGCGATGGTGCCGCTGCCGCCCAGCGTGGCCGCGGCTTCGTCGACGCGGTTTTGATTGATGCGCTGGCCCACCGTCTCCTCCAGCCACATGCGCCCGCCGCCCGCGCCGCAGCAGAAAGTCTCGGTGCGGTTGCGGTCCATCTCCTTCACTTTGATTCCCAACGAAACCAATGCCTGGCGGGGCGCTTCGCTGATGCCGTTGTGCCGCGCGAGGTAACAGCTGTCGTGATAGGTGACCGGCTCTTCCAAAGACGCCTGCCCCGGCTTGAGGCGGCCTTCTTCCACCAGCTGCGCGATCACTTCCGCGTGGTGCAGCACTTTGAAGTGGCCGCCGAACTGCGGGTACTCATTGCCCAAGGTATTGAAGCAGTGCGGGCATTGCGTGATGATCTTCTTCACGCCATAGCGATTGAGCGTCTCGACGTTCTGCGTGGCCAGGGCCTGGAACAGGTATTCATTTCCCAGGCGCCGCGCG
>DATBAA010000198.1:0-9161 GCA_036271755.1 Myxococcales bacterium
CGTTTGCCAGCCTGCGCGGGAAACCGTTCCCCTGTTATGCGATTCCCCTGAAGGCCGGCATGAGCATCGGCATGCTCCTGATCAGCGTCGAGCTGTTCTTGATGCTCTGCATCCTCTTATTCGTTCCCGGCGATTATGCGGGCCCATGCTTTATCGGATTTGCCATTGGTGAATCGCTCGGCGCCGCAGCGCTTCGTGTGGCGGGCGGAATCTTTACTAAGATCGCCGACATCGGCGCGGATCTGATGAAGATCGTCTTCAAGATTAAGGAAGACGACGCGCGCAACCCCGGCGTGATCGCGGATTGCACGGGCGACAACGCGGGCGACTCAGTTGGTCCTTCGGCCGACGGCTTCGAGACCTACGGCGTTACTGGCGTCGCGCTCATCACCTTCATCCTGCTGGGCGTGAAAGATCCTCACGTGCAGGTGCAGTTGCTGGTCTGGATCTTCGTCATGCGTGTCATGATGCTGGTCTCCAGCACCGCGGCTTACTTCCTGAACGAAGCGGTAGCCAAGGCCCGTTACGGCAATTCCGACACGATGAACTTCGAAGCGCCACTGACCTCGCTGGTGTGGCTGACCTCGATCATCTCCATCATCCTTACCTACATCGTGTCGTACGTGATCGTTCCCGTGCTCGGCAACGACACTACACAGTGGTGGAAGCTGGCAACCATCATCTCCTGCGGAACGCTGGCCGGCGCCATCATTCCTGAACTGGTGAAGGTCTTCACTTCGGTCGAGTCGCGGCACGTTCGCGAAGTCGTGACCTCGGCGGATGAAGGCGGAGCGTCGCTCGGCATTCTGTCGGGCTTCGTGGCCGGAAATTTCTCCTGCTACTACCTGGGCTTCACCATGGTTGCCCTCATGGCGACCGGCTACTACGTCAGCAACTTCGGACTCGGTGCCTTGATGCTGGCGCCGGCCGTCTTCGCCTTCGGCCTGGTGGCCTTCGGCTTCCTGGGCATGGGCCCGGTCACCATCGCGGTCGACAGCTACGGCCCGGTCACCGACAACGCCCAGTCGGTCTACGAGCTCTCCATCATCGAGACCCTGCCGGGCATCGAGGCAGAGGTGAAGAAGGACTTCGGCTTCGACCTCAACTTCGAGAAGGCCAAGCACTTCCTCGAGGAGAACGACGGCGCCGGCAACACCTTCAAGGCCACCGCCAAGCCGGTGCTCATCGGCACCGCGGTCGTCGGCTCCACCACCATGATCTTCTCCATCATCATGGTGCTGACCAACGGCCTCAAAGAGAACCTCCAGTACCTCACCATCCTGCACGCGCCCTTCCTGCTCGGCCTCATCATGGGCGGCGCGGTCATCTACTGGTTCACCGGCGCCTCCATCCAGGCCGTCTCCACCGGCGCCTACCGCGCGGTCGAGTTCATCAAGGCCAACATCAAGCTCGACGGCGCCGCCAAGGCCTCCATCGAAGACAGCAAGAAGGTGGTGGAGATCTGCACGCAGTACGCCCAGAAGGGCATGTGGAACATCTTCCTGGTGGTGTTCTTCTCCACGCTCGCGTTCTCCTGCCTCGAATCTTACTTCTTCATCGGCTACCTCATCTCCATCGCGCTCTTCGGCCTGTATCAGGCGCTCTTCATGGCCAACGCCGGCGGCGCCTGGGACAACGCCAAGAAGGTGGTCGAGGTCGAGCTGAAGGCCAAGGGCACGCCGCTGCACGCCGCTTCGGTCGTCGGCGACACCGTGGGCGACCCCTTCAAGGACACCTCGTCGGTGGCCATGAACCCCATCATCAAGTTCACCACCCTCTTCGGCCTGCTCGCCGTCGAGCTGGCGACCGAGATGGAGACCACCACCCGCCTCGTGCTGGCGGGCGTCTTCTTCGTGGTCTCGGCGGTCTTCGTCTGGCGCAGCTTCTACGGCATGCGCATCCAGGCGGGCATCCGCGCCGAGGCGACCGAGAAGCAGACAGCAAAGGCCGCTTAGGCCTGTTAAGCTGCGCCGGATGGAAGACACGGAGCGCATCCGGCGCGCGCTGCCCTCTCTGCCGATCTTTCCACTGCCGGGTGCGGTGCTCTTGCCGCACTCGCTGGTTCCGCTGCACGTCTTCGAGCCGCGCTATCGCAAGTTGACGCGCGACTGCCAGGACGGCCTGCGGGTGATGGGCCTCGCCAACATCCCTGACGAAGCAGCCGCCGGCGCGCAGCCGCCCCGGGTGTTGCCCATCATCGGGGTTGGCGTGCTGGCGCGGGTGGACCCGCTGCCCGACGGGCGCTTCAACATCGTCCTGCGCGGCGTGGCCCGGGCGCGCATCCTGGAAGAGCTGCGCAGCGGCGAGCCGTACCGGCTGGTCCGCGCCGAGCCTCTCTTGCCGCACGTCTCCAAGGACGACGCCGGCCGCGCCGACGGCTTGCGCCGCCTGGTGCTGGCGCTCTGCGCCGCCCAGCCCTTCGCCGAGATGGAGATGCTGGCCCAGCTGGCCGGCAAGGCGCGCGATCCGGGCGATCTGGCCGACGTGGTGGCGAGCGTGCTGATGGACGCCCCGGGCGACCGGCAGGCGGTCATCGAAGCGCAGAGCCTCGCGCAGCGGCTGGAGCTCGTCACCCAGGCCGCCGTGGCCGCGCTCGCGCAGAGCGCGTCTACCGCAACGGTGCCCAACTGATGATCCGCACTCTGCTCAAATGTCTTCTGCCGCTCGCCGCCGTGGCGCTCATCGCCGGCTGCCCCACCGAGGTCGGCGGTCAGTGTCCGCCCAACACCCAGCCCATCGGGCAGTTCACGCTCAACTTCGCCGCCGCCGACGCGGGCAACGCGTGCGTCGCGGTCTCGCAAGACGGCGGCGACGCGGGCATCGGGCCGCTCACCCTGCTCGACGCGGGGCAGAGCGCGGGCAACTTCTGCTTCGGGGCGGCGGACAAAGACGGCAAGCAGCTGTCGCTGGTGATCTCGGGCAAGGGCTCGCGCGGCGGATACCTGCTCCCGGGCGGCGGTTTCATCTTCGACGCCGGCACCGGCGCGACGAGCGGCACCGGCTGCGTCTGTCAGGTCACCATCGAAGAGGACTTTGCCGGCACTTTCGTCGGGCTGAGCAACACCGACGGCGGCGTGGTGCTGCTGCCCGACGGCGGCTTCCCGCCCGTGGTGGGCATCACCGGCTCTTTGACCGATACGCTGACCGGCACGGCGGGCGATGGCACCTGCATCTGCAAGTCGCCTTGCACCGTCAGCTACAGCGTGGTCGGGACGCCATAGTGTCTTCGAAGGCGGTGGTGCTCTTCTCCGGCGGGCTCGACTCTTCGACCTGCCTCGCCCTCGCCCGCGCCGACGGCTTTTCGCCGCACGCGCTCTGCGTGTCTTATGGCCAGCGTCACGCCTTCGAGCTGGAGGCCGCGGCGCGGGTGGCGGCGGCCATGCAAGTGCCGCTCAAGCTCGTCACCATGGACCTGCGCGCCATCGGCGGCTCGGCGCTGACCGATTCGATCGACGTTCCCAAGGACGCAGCGCCCTCGGACGCCATTCCGGTGACGTACGTGCCGGCCCGCAACACCGTGCTGCTGGCGCTGGCGCTAGGCTACGCCGAGACCCTGGACGCGCAGGATCTCTACGTCGGGGTCAACGCCGTCGACTACTCCGGCTACCCCGACTGCCGGCCCGCGTTCGTGCAGGCCTTCGAGGCTTTGGCCAACGTCGCCACCGCCGCCGCCGTCGAAGGGCGGGCGCGCTACCGCATCCACGCTCCCTTAATCCAACTGTCCAAAAAAGAGATTATCCAGGCAGGAATCAAGCTCGGCGTCCCCTATGGATTGACTCACTCGTGCTACGACCCCGGCCCTACGGGCGAGGCTTGTGGCCGGTGCGATTCGTGCCGGCTGCGCGCCGCGGGTTTTCGCGACGCAGGCGTGCCCGATCCAACGAAGTACTTCTCGAGGTGACCGACATGAAGCTCTTGCTTGCAGCAACCCTCCTCGCGGCGCCGATGGCGGCGCAGGCGCAACACATCCACGGCGGCGACGACTCCGGCAGCGCCGTGCCGTCGCACCAGAACCACCCGCTCGACAAGAACGCCCCCAAGCCCGAGGGCAAGATGATCGACCTCAAGGTCGCGGGCGAGGACTCCAAGGCCTACCAGGCGACGCCGAAGGGCAAGGCCAAGGGCGCGGTGCTGGTGATTCACGAGTGGTGGGGCCTCAACGACTGGGTGAAGCACGAAGCCGACGAGCTGGCGAAACTTGGTTACCTGGCGGTGGCCGTCGACCTCTACAAGGGCAAGGTCGCGACCGACCCGAAGGAGGCCGGCGCGCTGATGGGCAGCAAGGACGAGAAGTGGGGCGCGCAGGTGGAGGAGACGGGCGTCAACTGGCTGAAGACGTCCGCGCCGGGTCTCAAGGTGGCGGTCATCGGCTGGTGCATGGGCGGCGGAGAGTCGCTCAAGACCGCGCTCAACAACGCGGCCGACGTCAACGCCACCGTCATGTACTACGGCATGCCGGTGAGCGACCCTGCGCAGCTGAAGAAGCTGCAGGGACCGCTCCTGGGCATCTTCGCCAAGCAGGATGGCTGGATCACGCCCGCCAAGGTCGACGAGTTCGACAAGGCGCTCACCACCGCCGGCATCAAGCACGAGATCAAGGAGTACGACGCCGACCACGCCTTCGCGAACCCGTCGGGCGGCAAGTACAACGGCGACGCCGCCAAGGACGCCTGGAAGAAGACGACGGCGTTCCTGGCCGCCAACCTCAAGTAGCCCGCGCTCAGTCCGCGCCGGGCTTTCGCCGCAGCGGGAGCGTGCGCAGCGTGCCGTAGAAGCGCTGCGCCGCCTCGCCGGCGCGCTGCAGATCGCGATTGTTCAACCAGGCCACCAGCGGCGAGGCCACCACCGGCACCGCGCGGCCCAGCTGCGAGAGGCCGCGCTTGGCCAGCACCTTCTCCGCCACGCGCGCCAGCACCTTTGGCCCGGCGCGGCCGGCGAGGTTCACCGTGTCGGCGCCGTTCGAATAGCCCAGCACCTCGAACACCTCGCCGCGCGCGCGATCGGATTTCAGGTTCACCTTGTGCAGCAGCGCGATCTCCATGATCAGCGTCAGCTGCAGCACGGTGACGAAGGCGAGGTCCGCCGGCACCAGCACGAGGCCGAAGAGTCCGGAGACGGCGCCGCCCGTGGCCGCCCAGGTCTTCTTCTTGTCGGTCAAGCGCCGCACCAATTCGAAGTGGTCGGCGCTGGGGTATTTCTCTCTCAACTCGCCGACGCGCTTGCGGCAGCGGCCGATCTCCTCGACGTAGAGTTGCTTCAGGCGCTCTTTGGCCGCGTCGAGCATCCGGACAGCATAACGCCTTCAGGGCGACGCTGGCAGAGAGTCGGGAACGACAAAACTGTTGTTGGTGGTGAAGGCGAAGTCGACGGGCACGCCAGCCGGCGAATCGACGTGGGCCACGCCGGTCACGGTGAAGGGCACCGTCTGGCCAGGGCGGAAGGTCTTGAAGACGGGCTGGTTGACGTCCACCACGCCGCTCACCAGCACCGTCTCGGTCGCGTCTTCGTCGACGGTGAGACCGTCCTGGTTGCCGGCGAAGACCTGCGAGCCCTGCACCGACACCTGGTAGTCGACGCTGTCGAGCGAGATGGGGAAGTCGTTGGGGTTCTGCGCGGTGAGCGAGATGGTCACGCGCACGCCGCCCGCCTCCGAAGCCGCCGTGGCCGTCTGGCTCGTCACGACGGGCGAGGAGATGCCATGGGTGGCAATGGAGTACAGGTCCGTACAGTTCGGAACCGAAGCCAGTAAGGCGATTGCTGCGAACAGTGCGCGCACGGCGAGAAACCTCGCAAGAGAAGATGCGCACGCCTGCTCGGCGTTGCTACTTTTCTGGCAGCGCCAGCCTCGCGCCCAGCATGGCGGGTGGCAGGAAGGCGGTGAAGGTCAGGATCCAGAACCAGACCGGCGGCGGCAGCTGTTGATTGGCCGCCGCGCCCGCCATGGTGCCGAACGCCGCCACCGCTAGCGCGCTCCAGCGCTGCAGCGAGATCTTGCTGGCGGCAAAGCCGCCGGCGAACGCGCCCACGGCCCAGCTGAGCAGCAGCAGCAGCATGCCGGGCGTGGAGAAGTGCTCCGCCAGCGCGCGGCCGCCACCGGCCCCTTGCGGCGCCGGCGTGAGCCGTACGGAGAATTCGCAGAGCCAGGTGACGGCGGCGAACGTCAGGAACCCGGCGAGGACGCCGAGCACGCGCCGGATCACGCGGGCGAACAGACCTGGCGGAGGATGTCCAGCTCCTCGAGAGCCTTGCCCGCGCCGATGACCACGCTCGAGAGCGGATCCTCGGCGAGGAAGACCGGCAGGCCCGTCTCTTCGCGCAGCAGCGCGTCCAGGTTCTTGAGGAGCGCGCCGCCGCCGGCCAGCACGATGCCGCGGTCGGCGATGTCTCCGGCCAGCTCGGGCGGAGTGCGCTCCAGCGTGACCTTCACCGCCTCGACGATGGCGTTCACCGGCTCTGCCAGCGCGTCGCGGATCTCGTCGCTGCTCACGGTCAGCGTGCGCGGGACGCCGGCCACCAGGTCGCGGCCCTTGATGTCCATGGTGAGGACTTCGTCCGTCGGATAGGCATTTCCGATGCCCATCTTGATCAGCTCGGCGGTTCGCTCGCCGATCAGCAAATTATATTTGCGCTTGATGTGCTGGATGATCGCCTCATCCATCTTGTCGCCGCCGACGCGCACGCTCTTCGCGTAGACGATGCCGGCGAGCGAGATGACCGCCACGTCGGAGGTGCCGCCGCCGATGTCGACGATCATGTTTCCCGACGGCTCGGTGATGGGCAGGCCCGCGCCGATGGCCGCCGCCATGGGCTGCTCGATCAGGTACACCTCGCGGGCGCCCGCGCTCTCCGCGGCTTCGCGCACCGCGCGGCGCTCCACTTCGGTGATGCCGGAGGGGATGCCGATGATGATGCGCGGCTTCACCAGCGTGTTGCGGTTGTGGGCCGCGCGGATGAAGTAGCGGAGCATGGCGGCGGTGATCTCGAAGTCGGCGATGACGCCGTCCTTCATGGGCCGGATGGCGACGATGTTGCCCGGCGTGCGGCCGAGCATCTCCTTCGCTTCCTTGCCGACCGCGAGCACTTTCTTGCCGCCGCGCGAGTCCTGCTGCACGGCCACCACGCTGGGCTCGTTGGAGACGATGCCCATGCCGCGTATGTAGATGAGCGTATTCGCCGTTCCGAGATCGATGGCCAGATCCCGGGAGAACAGCTTGTAGATGCTATTGAACATTAGGGCTTGGGGACCTTAGAGCCTTCGAGAGGCGCGGAAGCTAGCAAACAGGGACGCCCTCCGCAACGAACAGGTGATCGCATTCATTTCGTCGTCACGGCCAAAGCCGAACTGAAGGCGTCCGGACGCTCGGAACCTCGCCGGCAAAAAATCGCCAGGCCCCCCGCTTGACGAACGGCCGTCCTCCTGCGACCTTGATCCTCTGGAGGAGTCATGGCCGGGACCAGGCGTGCAATCTGGCGGATGCTCGCGGCCGGTTTCGGGCTCGCGTCCGGCATCTTTGGCGCCGAGATGACCTTTGGCCAGCTCCGCGCCAAGGCCGAACCAAGCTCGGCGGCGGTGCTCTACTCCATCGAGCTGCGCAACGGGCAGGGAGAGCTCTTGGCCTCGCCCATGGTGGTTGGGCAGGAAGGTCACAAGGTTCACCTCGACCTGGCACAAGAGGGACCGCACTCCGACCCCGTGGCCATGTCGTTGGATCTGACGCCGCAGCCCTACCAGAACGGCCTCTGCCTGGACTTCAAGCTCTCCACCGGCGACGGCTCGCCGCGGCTCGGGCACATGGCGGTGCCGTACGGGCCGCACAATCGCTGGGTCTCCGTGCCGGGCGCTGAGCACTTGCAGATGTCGCTGCGGGTCGCGCGCGCCCACACGGCCGAATTCGAGCAGTTGTTGCAGCAGCATCGCTACCGTCCGGCAGCCTAGCGAACGTGGTAGTAGGCTGCGCATGCCGCAGCCACCGCTCTCGCCCCAGGAGCGCCGCCTCGCGACCTTCTGCCGCCTCTTCGCGGCCATCTGCTTGCTGGGCGCGCTCGGCGCCGCGGTGGGCCTTTTGCTCCACGAGCTCTCGCCTTGGAACGGTCTGCTCGGAGCCGCCTTGCTGGCGTCGCTGGCTACCTCGTGCCTGGTCGCTGCGGGGCGCCCGCGTGAGCGCCGTCACGCGCTCTTGCCGGTGGTGGCCGCGATCTTCACCATCAGCCTCCTGGGGGCCTTCCAGCAGGGGCAGCGGACGCTCCTGGCCGGGTCGGTGCCGCTCCTCCTCATCAGCTTGTTCATCTACCGCTCCGCTGCTCCGGGCGTACACAGCGAGCCTGCCCGCGAGGGGCCGCCAGCCGCCGAGCCGGAGCCGGCGGACCGTAAAATTCAGCTGGGCATCAAAAGCAATTAAGCTGGTGGAAAGCTGTCCAAAGCCGCTGCCGGAGTTAGGTTGAAGCCATGATCGGTGTCGTCGTCGCAACCCACGGGAAGCTTGCCGAAGAGCTCATTCGCACCGCCGAGACGGTGGTGGGGAAGATCGAGCAGATCGCGCCCGTGAGCATCGTCGCGGCTTCACCCGACGTGCGCGGCGACCTGAAGGCCGCCATCCAGCGCGTCGACCAGGGCGAGGGCGTGCTCTTGCTCACCGACATCTACGGCGGGTCGCCCACCAACCTCTGCCTCTCTTTCTTGACCGAGCGGCAGGTGGAGGTGGTGACGGGCGTGAACCTGCCCATGCTGCTGCAGCTGCCGGGCGCGCGCGCAAAGGGCGGCATCGCCCAGGTGGCGCAGAAGCTGGTGGAGGCCGGGCAGAAGTCGGTGACCAACGCGAGCGAGGCGCTGCGGAGGCTCTTGTGAAGTCCGCCCCGCCGGGAATCTCGCTGGTGCGCGTCGACAACCGGCTCGTCCACGGACAGGTGCTGGAAGCCTGGCTGCCGGCGCTCGACGCTCACGGCGTGCTGGTGGCGGACGACGAGGCGGCGGGCAACGTCCTCGCGCGCTCGGCCATGTCCCTGGCCATTCCGCCGCGGGTCAAATTCGAAGTGCTGCGCGTGCAGGTCGCGGCAGAGCTGCTGAAGCCCGGCGGCAAAGGACCCTCTTCGCCGCGAACGCTGGTGCTGCTGCGCGACGTCCGCGATGCCGCCGCGCTCCACGACGCGGGCGTGCCCATTCC
>DATBAA010000199.1:0-6958 GCA_036271755.1 Myxococcales bacterium
TTCCACTCACCGCTCATGAGCGGCATCGAGCCGGTGATGAAGAGCCTCATCGAGCCGCTGGCGCTCCAGGGCGCCAAGGCCACGGTGATCAGCGGCACCACTGGAAAAGCCTATCCACGCGACGCATCGGGTGTCGCCAACCTGGAAGACGCGGCTGGTATTCGCGAGATCTGGCTGAAGCACGGAACGGCTCCGGTCGACTTCGTCTCGGCGCTGCGCACTGCGGCCGCTCTGGGCGCGCGCGTCTTCGTCCAGGCCGGAGCCGGCGGCGTGCTGACCTCCTTCGCTCGAGCGACGCTGCCGGAAGGCGAGCGGCTGCTGAACGTGTCTCTCGCCTCGCGGGAGCCGGACGGCCTTGCGCAGCTGGGCCTGACGCTGGGCCAGCTCTGGACCGCCGGCATTCCGCTCGACTTCGCCCCTTTGTACGAATCGCGCGAGGTGCAGCTGGTGACGCTGCCGCCCACCGCCATCGATGTCCAGTCATACTGGGCCGTCGAGCGCCCCAAGATCGCGCGGGAGCCCTTGCGGCTCAACGCGCCGGAGCAGGAGAAGCCCATGCCCGTGGACGATTCGCTGGTCGCGCTGTTCCGCGAGCAGGTCGCGCTGCTCGCGCAGCAGGCGAAGATGCTGGAGGCGCGAGGTCTGCAGGGCGCTCCAAGCTCCAACCTTCAGGCTCTAGGAAAAGCCGAGCTCCCCAAGCTCCAGCTACCAGCATCGCAAATCCAGCAGCCCGCTTCCGCGGCGGTGGCTTCGGCGCCGCACGACCCGGAGCCGGTAGCCCGGACCTTGGAGTCTGAAGAGAAGATCGCAACCGCAATTCTCTCCTCGGTGGCGCGCATTTCTGCTTTCCCCGTCGAAGCGGTGCAGCGGACGCAGACCCTGGTTGGCGATCTCGGGTTCGACTCGCTGATGACGGTCGAGTTGGACGGCGACATCACCAAGGCGTTCGCCGGCGTGGGCGCGCTGCCGCGCAGCTTGTTGGGCGCGCAGACCAGCGTCCAGGACATCATCGATCACGTCGCGCGCACGCTCGCGAACCCACAGGCGTTGGCCGGCCGGACCATCTCGGCGGCGCTGGGCGCCATCGCCAGCGAAGGACCCGAGCTCTTGCGCTTCACGGCCGTCTCTACCGAAGCGCCGCTGCAGCGGGCTCCGGCCGAGGACCCGCTGCCCAGGAAGCTGCACCTCACCCGCGACGCTCACGGCGTGTCCGCGGCGCTGGCCATACGGCTGCGAAGCGCCGGACACGAGATCGTCGAGAGCGGCGCGGGCGCCGTCATCCACACCGCGGCGCTCGACAGCGCTTCGCTGACCGAGGCCTTCAGGCTGGCGCGCGGGCAGACCGAGAGCGGGCTCTTCGTCATCGTGAAGGCCGCGGGCGCGGGCAAGGAGCTGACCGCCTTCGCGCGCTCGCTCTCGCGCGAGCGCAGCGAAGAGCTGGTGAAGAGCATCGACGTGACGCCAGGCGACGGCGCGGACGCGATCGCCGACGCCATCTTCGCCGAGCTGCGCTCGGGCAACGCCGCGCCGGAAGTGAGCTGGGCGCAGGGCAAGCGCTTCGAGCCGTCGTTCCAGCCCGCAGCGCAGGGCGAGTCCATTGTGCTGGGTCCCGACGACGTGGTGCTGGTCACCGGCGGAACGCGCGGCATCGGCCGCAAGCTCGCGCGGGCGCTGCACGACGACGGCGCCACCGTCATCCTCGCCGGCCGCACCGCGCCCGAGGGCGAGCTGGGCGAGCGCGAGACCTTCTTGCAGTGGGACTTGTCGCAGCCCGCTCCCGCGCTGCCCGGCGGCATCACCGCGCTGGTCCACGCCGCCGGCATCACCGAAGACGCGCAGGTCTCGGACACCGACGAAGCCTCGGTGCGCCACGTGCTCTCGCCCAAGCTGGGCGGCCTCGAGCGCGCTCTCGCGGCTCTCGAAGGCAAGCCGTTGCGCGCGGTGGTGGGCATCTCCAGCTGGGCGGCGCGCTTCGGCAACGCCGGCCAGGCCTCGTATGCCGCCGCCAACGCGGCGCTGGAGGAGCGGCTGGCCGCGCTGCAGAAGGTTGGCGTGCGCACGCTCTCGCTGCAGTATCCGCCTTGGAACGGCACCGCGATGGTGAGCAAGATCCCCGCGCTGACCCGCCGCGTCCTCGAAGAGCAAGGCGTGCCCTTCATCGACGACGAGCAGGGCGTGGAGGCGTTCCGGGCGGCGCTGCGCGCAGGCGCCAGCGGGCCGGTGCTGCTGGCCTTCGCGAAGCCGTCGCAGCGGGCGGAGCACAAGGTGCAGCTGCGCCTGTCGCGCGCGGAGCATCCCTTCCTGGACGATCACCAGCTCGCGGGACAGCCCGTGCTGCCGCTGGCCTCGGCGCTCGATCTCACCGCCCAGGCCGCCGCCGATGCAGCCGGGCAGCAGGGCGCGGCCATCTCCATCCGCGACTTCCGGCTGCGCCAGCCCGTGCGCATCTCCGACGGCGCGCAGCTGACCTTGACGGCCAGCGGCGAGCGCGAGCTTGCGGTGTCGCTCTCCTCGAGGCCCGACGGTTCGGCGGCTGCCTTCTCGCGCGCGCCGGCCTACACGGCCTTCGCCGTGACTGGCGCCGACGTGGGCAACACCATCGCCTCCGCTGCTCCGGCTCCGGCCGCCCAGGGTCCGGTGACGCTGCCGCTGTCGCTCGAAGACTTCTATACCAACTACACTTTCCACGGCCCGCGGCTGCGCGGCATCGCCGGCATCGAGCAGCTGGACTCGCAGGGCATCGTCGGCACGGTCCGCACCAGCACCCCGCGGGACTGGATCGCGCACCCTGCCCGCTCCGAGTGGGCCATCGATCCGCTGGCCATCGACGGCGCCTTCCAGCTGGCGGCGTATTGGGCGTGGACGAACTTGCAGCGCGCGGGCTTCCCCATTGGCATCGAGGAGTACGTGCAGCTGGAGCCGCTCGGGCAGGGGCCTTTGCGAGCCTCGCTGCACCTGGAGCAGTCGGCCGGTGACGAAGTGCGCGGCAGCATCGTGCTGCAGGCTTCAGACGGCCGCGTGGTCGCGGTCATGCGCGGCGTGACGGGCGAGTTCAAGCACCGCGATCCGCGCTTCCTCAAAGGCCGCGGCGTGGTGCGTTCGGTGCCGCCGGCCGTGCTAGCTCCGGCGGCCGCCGCGCGCGTCGCGACTGCCGCGGCTCCGGTGGCTGCGCCGCCGCAGGTGGACACCGCCAGCTACCGCATCGAAGAGTTCCCCGAGGTGCAGGAGCTGGAGCAGCGCCTGGGGCTCGCGGCGGCTTTCGGCCTGAAGAACCCGTACTTCAACGTCCACGAGCGCGTCACCAACGACACCTCGGTCATCGGCGGCCGGACCATGATCAACTGGTCCAGCTACAACTACCTGGGCATGTCGGGCGACCCGTCGGTGAACCACGCCGCCCAGGCCGCCATCGAGCGCTACGGCACGTCGGTCTCGGCCAGCCGCATCGCCTCGGGCGAGAAGCCGCTGCACCGCGAGCTGGAAGAGGAGCTGGCAAACCTGCTCGGCACCGAGGACAGCATCGTCACGGTGAGCGGCCACGGCGTCTTCGTCACCACCATCGCCACGCTGGTGAAGGACGGCGACCTGGTGCTGCACGACGCGCTCGCGCACGACTGCATCCTCGCCGGCGCCAAGCTCTCGGGCGCCAAGCGGCGGCCCTTCCCGCACAACGACTTCAAAGCGCTGGAGAAGCAGCTGGCGACGTTGCGGCCGCACTACCGGCGCGTGCTCATCGCCATCGAGGGCGTCTACTCGATGGACGGCGACTCTCCCGACCTGCCGAAGTTCATCGAGCTGAAGAAGAAGTACGGCTGCATGCTCCTGGTCGACGAGGCGCACAGCATCGGCGTCATGGGCAAGACCGGCGCGGGCATCGGCGAGCACTTCGGCGTCCACCGCCCCGACGTCGACCTCTGGATGGGGACTTTGTCGAAGAGCTTCGCCTCCTGCGGCGGCTACGTGGGCGGCTCCAAGGCCCTGGTGCAGTTCCTCAAGTACAGCGCCGGCGGGTTCGTCTACAGCGTCGGCATCTCGCCCGCCAACGCCGCCGCGGCGCTGGAAGCGTTGAAGCAGCTGCGCGTGCACCCCGAGAAGGTCGCGCGCCTGCACGAGCGCGCGAATCTGTTCCTGTCGCTGGCCAAGGAGAAGGGCATCGACACCGGCAGCTCGTTCGGCAGCGCGGTGGTGCCGGCCATCATCGGCAACTCGATGCACGCCCTTCAAGTCTCCGATGCCCTGAAGCAGCGGGGCATCAACGTGCAGCCCATCTTGTACCCGGCCGTCGAAGAGACCGCCGCGCGCCTGCGCTTCTTCTGCACGGCCACGCACACCGAGCAGCAGATCCGCGAGACCATCACCGTGCTCGCCGAAGAGCTGGCCAAGGTCCGCGCCGAGAGCGCCACCGGCAGCGACTAAAGCGTTCTCTTCGGTTCAACCGCGAAGCGCGCAAAGCGCGCAAAGAAGCAGCGGCGAAGCCGTGGCAGCTTCTTTGTTCGGTTGTCGCAACGCGCGCTTGACGGAGCTCTTGTACGACCTACGTTGAAGGCATGGAGAGCACCGTCGTTGTCTGCGCGAGCTGTGGAGTGGGAAATCGCGTTCCGAAGGCTCGGGCCGGAGATGATCCGGTCTGCGGCAAGTGCAAGCAGAAGGTGTTTCCCCGCAAGGCCGTGGCAGTGACGGACGCCAGCTGGGCGAAGGACGTCGAGCAGAGCCCCATTCCGGTGCTGGTCGACTTCTGGGCGCCCTGGTGCGGGCCGTGCCGCATGGTGGGGCCGGTGCTGGAGAAGATCGCGGCGGAGCGCGGAGGCCGCGTCAAGGTGGTGAAGCTGAACGTCGACGAGAACCCGCGCACGGCAGCGCGGTTCTCTGTGCAGAGCATTCCGACGCTGCTGCTGCAGCGCGACGGCAAGCTCGTAGACCGGCTCGCCGGCGCAATGCCCAAGGCCGCGCTGGACGACTGGCTAAACCAGAAGCTCTAGCGCTCTCAGGCCACGACGCGGAGCCAGGCTTCTTTGAGCTCCTTGCTGATCCCGGCATCCGCTTCGACGGTCGCGATGAGCCGCTGCACCAGCTGCTCCGTTGCGGCGTCACGGGGGCCGGTGCGCTTCACCAAGCGGTCCGGCAGCTCGTCATGCTTGGGCGCGAAAGCCATGGGCAGCACGTCGTACGCCGGCGACAACCGCGACCTGCCTTCGTCGTCGATCAACAGGCCATAATTGCCAAGGTGAGTATCTCCATTGGCGATCGCCTTCGAGAAGGCGTGGACACGCCGGAATCGGTCTTCGTCTTCCGCAGGCAAGACTTTGTCACGAACGAGACCGGCAACGACCGGCACCGGATTGCTGCCTTCTCCATACAGAGCGGCACCGAGGGCATGAAGAGTGACATGACCCATTCGGCCCCACGAGGAGAAGCGATCGAACCGATCGATTTCGAGGAATCCGCGCCCGTCCAATTCGAGAAATTGTGATTCAACCGCGTCGATTCCCTCGACGCGCAATGTCGCTGCCGCATGTGCTTCAAAACGAAGCAGATCTGCCCAGCGTGCGCCCATGATCGTCGAGACCGGAGGGCTATACTTGACGATGAGGCCGCGGCCTCCCTCGAGGCGCAAGACGAGCTTCGGCCGCGCGCCTCCGACCGACGATTTCACCGGCTTCGTCAGCAGGTCATCAATCATTGCTGCATAAAGAGGACGGAGCTCCTCTGCCGGCCGCAAAAGAAACGGACCGTATCGAGTCGACGCCGCACGGCCTTCGAGGCTTTCCTTGCCGACGACGAGATTGCCGCTCAGATCTCCGCCTTGCTGCGAAACGACATTGACCACATCAAGGGCTGACCAAAGCTCGCGGCGTTCAGGAAGACGCAGCTCTGGAAACGAACGGGCAAACTGCATGGCCAAAAAGCCGTCGGGGCACATCTCGTCGAAGACCCACGGGAGCTCGCCTTCGATTTGGTGCACGCCTGGAGGAGTCAGTGGAAAGCCGGGTTGGTCGAGGACCAATTCCTTGCTGTCCGGGCGCCACTCGCCGAGGAGATCGACCTGGCCGTCGCGGCGGACCCGGCGAATGGGAATGGGCGCTGCGGCAGCCATTTGCCGAGGATGCCCGCAACGTGAGCCGTTGGCTAGCAAAGCGCGAACGGTATGATGGCCGGATGAACGACGCGTACTTGGCGGCACCTTGGGCGAACTTCTTCTTCGCCGAGGTCGGCGCATCGTCCGCCCTGGTCGGCCTGCTCTTCGTCGCCATCTCCATCAACCTGGCGAAGATCCTCGCGTTGCCGTCGCTGCCGGGGCGGGCGTTCGAGGCGCTGATCGTGCTGGCCATGGTGCTCTTCATCGGCACCTTCGCGCTGGTTCCGGGGCAATCGGCGCGGGCGCTCGGCCTCGAAGTGCTCGGCACCGGCCTCTTCGGCTGGGTCACGACGGTGCTGATCCAATGCCGGCTTCCGAGACGAGCCTGGGGCCAGACCAGCTGGATGGTCTGGCGCGTGACCCTGACGCAGCTCGCGACGCTGCCGATGATCGCCGGCGGAGCGAGCCTCGTCGCGGCGCGTGGCGGCGGACTCTACTGGACCGTCGCCGGAGTGGTCGCAGCGTTCCTGGCGGCGTTGATCGACGCCTGGGTGCTGCTGATCGAGATCCAGCGCTAGCCGATGAGCGGCGACGGCTCGCCCGAAGCGGCCAATAAAAGCTGCGACGACGCGCGGGTGGCGGCGACGTAGAGCGCGCGGCGGGCCTCGGCGGCGTCGGCGTACTGCGCGCGAGCTGCGTCGGGCAGGACCACATGGTCGAACTCGAGACCCTTCACCTCTGGCACGCAGGTCACCGAGACGCCCGGCCCAAAGACGAACTTGCCCTCCAGCGCGAGCCGCACCGGCAAGCCGAAGCGGAGCACGCGGGCCAGCAGCGACGCCGCCTCGGGCGTGCGGCAGATAACGGCCGAGGCAGAGCTGG
>DATBAA010000200.1:0-14569 GCA_036271755.1 Myxococcales bacterium
CGGGCGAGACGGTGACCGTGCGGGTAGAGGCGGAGAAGCTGCTCTACCGGCAGGACCTGCTCGGCGACCTCGGACCTCTGTCGCGGCTGCTCGTCAGCAGCGTGGCCGCGCCCATGGCCTACACCTACGAAGACCGGTACACGCTGCGCATCGACAAGCCCGGGTCGCCGGTGATCGAGCGCAGCGGTCAGGCGCTCTCCGAGTTCTCGTACGCCAACAAGCCGCAAAACCTCTCCGCTTTCTGAACCTGCGACGCCCCGGCACTTGTGCTAGACGTGCCGCCAAATTGCGCGCGCGGTCTGTTGGAATCGGGTTTCGGACATCGGCTTCCTATCCAGCGCTGAGGGAATGACTTTGACTCTGACGGGTCCGCACATCCAGACCGACATCCCCGGGCCGCGCTCGCGCGAGCTGGTGGGCCGCGAGCAGCAGCACCTCGCTCCGGGCCTGCAGGGGTTCGCGCTCTCGAGCGGCATCGCGGTCGAACGCGCCCAAGGGTCGGTCATCGAAGACGTCGACGGCAACCGCTTCGTCGACCTCATCGGCGGCATCGGCGTCAACAGCCTGGGCCACTGCCACCCCGGCTACACCAAGGCCATGCACGCGCAGCTGGACAAGGCCACCGTCGGCTCGTTCACCAGCGCGCCCCGGGCAGAGCTCATCAATGAAGTGGCCAAGGTGACGCCAAAAGGCGTCGATCGGGTTCAGCTCTACTCCAGCGGTGCCGAAGCGGTGGAGAGTGCGTTCCGTCTCGCCAAGAACCACACCGGCCACCACGAAGTCGTCGGCTTCTGGGGCGGCTTCCACGGCAAGACCGCGGGCACCCTGGCGGCCAATGGCGCGGGCAACGCCAAGACCTACGGTCCGGTGCCGCCCGGCCACGTCCTTCCCTTCGCCAACTGCTACCGCTGCCCCTTGAAATTGACCTATCCCAGTTGTGGAGTCGCCTGCGCGGACCTGGCGCGCGAGCAGCTGAAGCACCAGACCACGGGCTCGGTGGCGGCCATCATCATGGAGCCGCTGCAGGGCACGGCCGGCAACGTGGTGCCGCCGCCGGAGTTCATGCCGCGCATGGTGGAGCTGGCCAAGGAGCACGGCGCGCTCTTCATCTCCGACGAGATGATCACCGGCTTCGGCCGCACCGGCCGCTGGTTCGCCTGCGAGCGCAGCAACGTCACGCCCGACATCATCACCGTCGGCAAGGCGTTCGGCGGCGGCTTTCCCATCAGCGGTGTCATCGCCAAGGAGGAGATCGCCAAGGCGAAGCCGTGGGCCAACCCCAGCGGCTCGTCGTCGTCGTACGGCGGCAATCCTTTGGCAGCCACCGCGGCGCTGGCCAGCATCAAGGCGCTACGCGAAGAGAACCTGCTCGAGAACGCGCGCAACGTCGGCAAGGTGATGCTGGACGAGATTCGCACCTGGCCGGACAAGCTGCGCTGGGTGGGAGACACCCGCGGCGAAGGCCTCTTCCTGGCCGTCGAGCTGGTCTCCGATCGGCAGAGCAAAGAGCCGCTGGCCAAGAAGATCTGCGAGGAAATTTTCCAGGACGGGCTCCGTCGGGGTCTGTTGGCCATGAGCTACACGCACGCCATCCGGCTGCAGCCGGCGCTCACCATCGACAAAGAGACCGCGCTGTCGGGTTTGTCGCTCTTGCGCGAGGCCATCGCCGCCGTCGCGCGCCGCCACGGGGCTGCCTAGCCACATGGAAACGCCCGGCCCTATCGCGCGGTTCTGGGACTGGTATGCAGCGCTCTCGCTGCGCCGTCCCTTCTTGCTCTTCGCCTTGGGCGCGGCGCTCTTCGGCGGCTGCCTGCCCTTCGCCATCCGGCTCTATCGCGACCTGCACACCGACCTGCGCGAGCTGTTGCCGCAGAGCGCGCCGGCGGCGGTGGGCCTGGTCGAGTTGGAGAAGCGCATCGGCGGGCTCTCGCACCTGGCCATCGTCGTGCAGACCGACGACCTCAAGGCCGGCGAGCGCTTCGTCGACGCGCTGGGCGCGAAGCTGAAGGAGCTGCCGCCCTCGCTCATCGCGCAGGTGCACTGGCGCGTCACCGAAGAGAAAGAGTTCCTCGACACGCACGGCGCGCTCTACGCGGACCTGAAGGATCTGCAGGCCGTGCGCGCGAACCTGCGCGCGCAGGTGGCCAAGGCCAACCCGCTGCTGGTCGACGACTCGGACAGCGACACGCCCAGCGCGGCGCCCAACGTCGACGAGCAGATCGGCCGCATCAAGAAGGCCTACGCCAAGCTCGACCGCTTTCCCGACGGCGACCTGGCTGGCGAGGACGGCCACACGCGGGTGATGCTGCTCTCGCCGCCCGGCGCGGCGGTAAGCCTCAAGGACGACCAGCGCATCTTCCACGAGGTGGAGCGCACCGTCGCCGAGGTGAACCCGAAGTCGTTCCACCCCAGCATCCAGGTCGGGTATGGCGGCGAGGTCCGGGGCGTCATCGAAGCGCAGCAGGCGCTGGTGCACGACCTGGAGATCTCGGGCGTGCTGGTGCTGGTCTCGGTGGGCCTGGCGCTGGCGCTCTACTACCGGACCATCCGCGCGGTGCCGCTCCTGGTGCTGCCGCTCTTCACCGGCGTGTCGGTGACCTTCGCGCTCTCTCGCGCGGTGGTGCACTACCTCAACCCCAACACGGCCTTCCTGGGCAGCATCATCATCGGCAACGGCATCAACGCCGGCATCATCTTGCTGGCGCGCTTCCTCGAGGAGCGGCGGCAGGGCCAGGAGATCGCGGTGGCGCTGCCCACGGCGCTGCGCAGCACCTGGCTTGCCACCTTCGCGGCCAGCACGGCCGCCGCAGCGAGCTACGGTTCGTTGGGCGCGGTGAGCTTCCGCGGCTTCAACCAGTTCGCCTTCATCGGCTTCTTCGGCATGATCATCTGCTGGTTCACCACCTACGCGCTGATGCCGCCTTTGTTGGCGCTGCAAGATCGCTACTGGCCGTTCCGCAAGCTGACGCCGCACACCCACGGCAAGACGGTTGGCTGGGCCGGACCCATCGTGCATCTGCTCGTCCGCAAGCCCGCGTGGCCGGTGGTCATCGCCTTGGGGCTCGCGGCGGCCTCGGTGTACGCCGGGACGCAGTTCGCGAAGGACCCCATCCAGTACGACTTCCGCAAGCTGGGCAGCCGCTCGGGAGTGAACCGGGGCGCCGGCTATTGGGACAAGCACGTCGACGAGGTGCTGCAGTCGTACCAGACGCCGACGGTGGTGATGAGCGACAAGCCCGAGCAAGCCACGGCGGTGGCTGCCGCGGTGACCAAGGCGAAGAAGGACGGGCTGCCGGGCACCGACACCATCGACTCGGTGGTGACGCTGCAGGAGTTCCTGCCGCTGGACCAGCAGGAGAAGCTCTCCGTCCTGCGCGACATCTTCAACCTCCTCGACAAGAAGCCGCGCGCGGAGCTGCCGCCGGAGGTGCGCAGGCTGCGTGAGCGAACCAAGCTGGAGCCGGTCTCCATTTCAGACGTGCCCGCCAACCTGACACGCGCTTTCGTGGAGAAAGACGGACAGCGCGGCCGCGTCGTGCTCGTCTACCCGACGCTCTCCACCGACAGCGCCAACGGCCGCGCGCAGATCGCGCACACCAAGGCCGTGCGCGAGGCTTCGTTGAAGGTCGACCCCGGCGCGCGCATCGCCGGGCAGATCGTGCTCACAACAGACATCGTCGCGGCCATCACCAACGACGGCGCGCTGACGGTGCTGCTCAGCTTCTGCGCCGTGGCGCTGCTGACGCTCATCGTCATGCGCTCGCTCCGCGATGCGGCCTGGGTCATCGGCTCGCTCTCGCTGGGCGTGCTCTGGATGGCCGGCGCCATGACGGTGATGAGCCTCAAGCTCAACTTCGTGAACTTCGCCGTGCTGCCCATCACCTTTGGAATCGGCGTCGACTACGCGGTGAACCTCTACCAGCGCTACCGCCAGGCGGGCTCGGTCGAGGTGGCGCTCTCGTCTTCGGGCGGCGCGGTGGCGCTCTGCTCGCTCACCACCATCATCGGCTACGCGACGCTGGTCACCGCCGACAACCAGGCCATCCAGAGCTTCGGGCTCACCGCCGTGGTCGGCGAGATCACTTGTTTGACGGCGGCGCTCTTCGCGCTGCCGGCCATCCTATCCTGGCGCGATCGCCGCGCCGCCGTGGTGCAGGACGCGGCGCACCAGGGAGCTTGAACGTGGATCTGCGCCCGCACCTCTCCCAGCTGCGCGACGCGCACTGGTTCTATCGCTGGGGGCTGCCGCTCATCGCGGCGGTCTACCTGACGATCCTCTTTCGCATCGGCGGGCTGGAGTCGATTCACTTCCTGCTCGTCGGGCTGGGCGTCGGCCTCTGCCTCTGGAGCGACGGCAGCCGGCGCCTGGCGCGCATCGGCCTGCCCTTCCTGCTCTACGGCGCGGTCTACGATTCGATGCGCTACTACGAAGATTACATCCGCTCGCCGGTCATCCACGTGCGCGAGCCGTACGACTTCGATCTGCGCTTCTTCAGCATCGACGGCCTGACGCCCAACGAGTTCCTGCAGCGCCACACCAGCCAGGTCCTCGACTTCATCTGCGGGCTCGCCTACACGCCCATGTTCTTCATCGGCGAGAGCGTGCTGCTCAGCATCTATCTGGTGAACGTCAACCAGACGAGGCGGGCCGAGCGGTTCGTCTGGTCGTTCGTCATCGCCAACTTCATCGGCTTCACCTGCTACTATATCTATCCGGCCGCGCCGCCCTGGTACGTGGCCGACCACGGCTTCGCCATCGACCTGCACGTCGCCGCTTCGGCCGCCGGCGCGCTCCGCTTCGATCAGGTGATCGGCTACCCGCTGATGCAGAACTTCTACGGGCACAGCGCCGACGTCTTCGGCGCCATTCCCAGCTTGCACGTGGTCTATCCGTTCCTGGCCCTGGTGTTCGGCTGGACGCTGCCGCGCTTCCGCCGCTTCGCGGCCGGGTATTGGCTTCTGGTCTGCTTCAGCGCCATCTACTTGAACCACCACTACCTGCTCGATCTCTTCGTCGGCATCGGCATCGCCTGCTTCGTGGTGGTGGCCGCGCGCGCTCTCTTCGGGCCGCTCGAGTCGCCCGTCCACGCCGGGGCTTCCCTGGGCCGCGAGCCGCTCCGCACTTAGGGTTTGCGCGGGCCTGCATGCTAGAAATGCAGGAGTGATTCGCATCCAGCATTTGTCGGGCAGCCTGAAGGGGCAGACCTCGGCCTCGGGCAAGACCACGGTCCGCATCGGCCGGGCCACCGACTGCGACGTCCGCTTCGACGCCGCCAAGGACCCCAAGGTCTCCAGCCACCACGCCGAGTTCCTCTACGAGGACGGCCAGTGGTTCGTGGTCGACATCGGCAGCACCAACGGCACCATCATCGAGGGCCAAAAGGTCTCGAAGCAGCGGCTGCGCCAGGGCGAAGAGGTGCAGATCGGCGCCGGCGGGCCGCTGGTGCGGGTCGAATTCGACGCCGCCGACGGCGCGGGCGGCTCGATGCGGACCGAGATCGTCAGCCCCGATGCCTTGCAAAAGTATCTGAAGCAGAAGCCCACCCAGCGCATCGACGCCACCCAGGAGATGGCGGCGATGTCCAACGACCTGAAGGCCTCGGCAGACACCGAGACCGCGAGGCTGGCAGAGCTGGCGGCGAAGCGCGTCGGCGAAGAGCGGAAGAAGAGCGGCGGCCAGAGCTCCGGCAAGACGATGATGATCATGGCGAACACCTTCAAGGAGGTGAACGCCCAGGCCAAGACCAAGACCCGCAAGCGCTGGGTCAAGGTGGTGGCCATCGTCGGCGGAACGGCGGCCGTGGTGGTGCTCGGGCTGTCGGTGGTCATCTGGGTGCAGCAGAAGGAGATCCAGGACCTGGTGCGCAAGAAGCAGGGCCTGGACAAGCAGATCGCCGCCATCCAGCGGCAGATGGAAGAGGAGACCGAGCCCACCAAGCTGATCGAGCTGGAGGAGCAGCTGAGCAGCCTCTCGGCCAACGCCCAGCAGACGGTCTCGGCGGTGGGCAAGGCCGACAAGGAAGCAGCGGCCGCGCTGGCCAACAGCGGCGATGAGCTGGATCATCAGATCCGCGAGATCCTCGGCAAGTTCGACGCGTCCACCTACGTGGTGCCGCCCATCTTCAAGGAGAGCTTGCAGGCGCAGATCGACGAGCTGAAGGGCTCGTCGAACCTCAAGTACATCTATCGCCGCAAGATGAAGTATTGGCCGATGATCCAGCGCGAGTTCAGCGCGCTGGGCCTGCCCGAGGAGATGGCTTACATCGCCTGGGCGGAGACGCAGTTCGATCCAAAGGCCAAGAATCCATCCGGCGCGGCCGGGATGTGGCAGCTGATGCCGGCGGTGGCGGAGAACTTCAACCTGCGCGTCGAGAAGCAGAACGACGAGCGCTATGATCCCGACAAAGAGACCCGCGCGGCCGCGCGCTATCTGGCAAATCTATTGGCCGAATACGGCAGCGATTCGTTCATGCTCGCCATGGCCTCGTACAACCGCGGCGAGGCGGGCGTGCGGCGCGTGCTGCACCAGATCGCGCAGGAGCCGGGCGGGTTCCGCAAGGAGAAGCGCGACTTCTGGCACTTGTATCGCCTGAAGAAGCTGCCGGAAGAGACCCGCGAATACGTTCCGCGCGTGCTCGCCGCGGCCATCGTCTCGCGCAACGCGAAGAAGCTCGGCCTCGAAGGCCCCGCCACCGACGAGTAGCGGCGTCCTAGCGGCTCTTGCCCGCGAAGATCCAGGAGCCGCCGCACATGGCCAGCGCGACCAGCAGGCTGCTCCATTCGTTGCCGTTGCCGTAGGCCTTCACCACCCTGGGGCCGTGGAGGCCCAAGACCCAGAGCAGGAACATCAAGCCAAGAAGGCTGCAGGCGAGGCGCGCGTACTTGCCGGTGAGGATCGCCAAGGCAGAAGCGACGAAGGCCACGCCGACGAAGTAGGCCCAGAAGAGGTGCTCGGGAATCCAATTGGGAATCAGCGTGGCGATGAACTTCGCGTAGTTGAAGTGCTGCACGGCGATGACGACCAGCATGGCCGCGAATAGAAATCTGCCCGCGACGGCTAGAAAATCAGCCAGGACCAGGGCTATGCCGCAGAGGGCGAGGATCTCGAAGCCGCTGGTCCAGGGGCGCGAGTCGGCGGGGTCGGCGATGAGCCGCGGGGCATAGACGACGAGGGCTCTCACCAGCGCCAGCGCGGCCAGCAGCATCGAGACTTGCGACACTTTCTTGTCCGCGAGAATGCCGGCGGCGGCGACCAGGAGGATGGCGCCGCTGACGTAGGTCCAGACCGGTTCGCTCGCTTCCCAGGGCGGCCCGATTTTGGGTCCGCCCAGGAGATGCGCCAGCGAGAGGATGCCGAAGCCGGCCACTGCCAATCCAAAGAGGACGCGCCCTGCTCTACTCAGATCCGGCAATGCTTCTCTCCTTGGCGTCGATGCCGATGGCCTGCTGCAAGGTCAGTCCGTCGCGGGCCAGCAGGGCCGAGAGGCCGCGGGCCACGCTCACCGGCAGCGAGGGGCCTTCGTAGACGAGCGCGGTGTAGAGTTCGACGAGGCTGGCGCCGGCGCGGATGCGGGCATAGGCGTCTTCGGCGGTGAAGATGCCGCCCACGCCGATGATGGGAACCTGCACGCTGCGGTAGAGCAAGCCGCAGACGGCCAGGGCGCGGTCCTTGAGGGGCGCTCCAGAGAGGCCGCCCTTCTCCGCCGAGCGCGGATGTCCAGCGACCGCGCCGCGCGTAAGGGTGGTGTTGGTGGCGATGAGGCCGTCGGCGCCCGCCGCGCAGGCAGCCTTGGCCATCTCGACCAGGCGCGCGTCGCTCTCGTCGGGCGACAGCTTCACCAGCACGGGGATGCGCCGGGGGAGCTCGTCCCGGGCGCGGACCACCGCGGCCACCAGTGAGCCAAGCTCGTCCTGCAGCGCGCGCAATCCGGGCGTATTCGGGCTGGAGACGTTGACGGCCGCGAAGCGCGCGTACGGAGCCAACGCCTTGAAGGCCGCGACGTAGTCGTCAGCGGCCCGCTCGTTGGGGGTGTCCTTGTTGCGGCCCACGTTGATACAGACAACGCCCGGCGCGTCCGGAAGTTTTGCCAGCCGCTCCGCGACCACCGACATTCCGGCGTTGTTGAAGCCCATCCGGTTGATCACTGCCCGGAAAGGGATGAGCCGGAAGAGGCGCGGCAGCGGGTTGCCGGGCTGCGGGCGCGGCGTGACGGTGCCGATCTCGACGAAGCCAAAGCCCAGGCGATGCCAGGCGGGCGCCAGCGCGTGGTCCTTGTCCATGCCGGCGGCGAGGCCGATGGGGCTGTCGAAGTCGATGCCCCAGACGCGATGGCGCAGGGTCCCGGGCAAGCGGGCGCGCGGCAGCAGGCGCCAGAAGAGGCTGAGCAGAAGGATGGTCAGCCGGTGCGCCGTCTCGGCGGGGAGCAGGAAGAGCAGCGGACGGAGCAGGCGGTACACGAGCCGCGCAAGTTACAACACGCGGCAATATGTACGAAACGTCGCCGTTGCGCGCCTTGCAGCCTCACGACACAATGCGCGCCCCGAATGGACTCCGCAGCGCCACTTCCCGGAACGCAGGACCTGCTCTTCGACGCCGCGCGTCGCCTGCGCCGGTGCGAGGCTGCGCTCTTGGGGGTCTTCGAGAAGGCCGGCTACGCCGAGGTGATTCCGCCCTCGGTCGAGGCGGCCGACGTCTTCGGCGCCGAGGCCTTCCGCGCGCTCGACCGCAGCGGACGGCTCTTGGCCTTGCGCTCGGACTTCACCGCCCAGGTGGCGCGAATCGCGGCGACCCGCCTTGCCGGCGTCTCGCCCTTGCGGCTGCACTACCGCGGCAGCGTCGTGCGCAGGCTGGGCGAAGGTCCGGTGCACGAGAGCCTGCAGGCGGGCTGCGAGCTGGTGGGCGCCACGAGCCCGGAGGCGGACGCGGAGATCGTCGCGCTGGCTTCGGCTTCGCTGCAGGCGCTGGGGCTTCCCGAAGCGCGCATCTCGCTGGGCAGCACGGGCTACTTCTCGGCGCTGGCCAAGGCCGCGGGAGCTTCCGAGAAGCTGGCGGCGGCCTTGATCGACGCGGTCGACCGCAAGGACCTGCCGACGCTCCGGGCTCTCTGCGAGCGCGAGGTTCCGGCCGGCAACGCCCGGGAAGCGCTCTTGATGCTGGCGCAGCCACCGAGGCCGCAGACTGCCGCGCGCGAGCTCCTGGCGCGGGCCTCGTCGCTGGCTCCCTCGGAAGATGCGCGCACCGCCTTGCGCAGGCTGAGCGATCTGCTCGAGCACGCCAACGATCCCCGGCTGGAGGTCGACCTGGGAGAGGTGCGCGGCCTCGGCTACTACACCGGCATCGTCTTCAACCTCTACGCCCCCGGCGCGCCCAAGGCGGTCGGCGGCGGCGGACGCTACGACTCCCTCCTGGGCCGCTTCGGCGATCCGCGTCCGGCGGTCGGCTTCTCCCTCGATTTGGACGGGCTGGTGGCGGTGGCGAAATGCTGACCATCGCGCTGCCCAAAGGCCGCCTGCAAGCTCCGGCGCTGGCGCGATTTGCCGCGGCGGGCATTGTCCCCGACGAAGAGCCCGGCAGCTCGCGCAAGCTGATCATCCCAGCGTCCGCGCCGGCAGGCGGGCCCGCCGGAAGCCGCGCGCGCTTCGTGCTGCTCAAGGACGGCGACGTCCCGCTCTACGTCGAGCGCGGCGCCGCCGATCTGGGCGTCTGCGGCCTCGATCAGGTGCTCGAGTCGGGCGCCGATCTGCTCACTCCCATCGACTTCGGCTTCGGCAAGTGCCGGCTCTGCCTCGCCGCGCCCAGGGAGAGCAAGCTGGCGAAAGGCACGCTCAGCGAGGCGGCCGAGCTGGGGCGATCGCTGCGGGTGGCCAGCAAGTACCCCCGGCAAGCCGCGCGCTGGTTCGCGCGGCGCGGCGTCCCGGTCGATCTCTTCGCGCTCTCGGGCTCCGTCGAGCTGGCGGCGGTCGCGGGCCTGGCGGACGCGATCGTCGACCTGGTGGAGAGCGGGCGGACGCTGGAAGAGAACGGGCTGGTGATCGTCGAGGAGCTGCTGCCGCTCTTGGAGAAGCTCGGATGATTCGCATCTTGCGGCTCGATGATGCCTTGCAGAACAAGCAGGCGCGGCAGCTGCGGGCGCAGGCCGGCGAGGCGCCCACCGAGGTGGTCCGGCAGATCATCGCGGGCGTGCGCGCTCGTGGTGACGAGGCGGTGCGCGAGCTGACGGAGCGGTTCGACGGCGCCGATCTGTCCGACCCATTCCTCGATGAAGCGCGCTGGGACGAGCTCGCGGCGCAGTGCTCGCAGCAGATCCGCGAGGCTCTGCTGATGGCTCACCAGCGCGTGCGGGCCTTTCACGCTCCGCAGATCCCCGCGTCCTACGAGCTGCAGTTGCGCGACGGAGGCGTGCTGCGATCGACGGTGCTGCCGCTGGCCCGCGCCGCCTGCTACGTCCCCGGCGGGCGCGCGGTCTATCCTTCGACGGTGCTGATGACGGCCGGCGTGGCCAGGCTGGCCGGCGTCCACCAGGTCATCATCGCCACTCCGCCGCGCAGAGACGGCAGCATCGCGCCCGAGGTGGCTGCCGCGGCGCGCATCGCCGGAGCCGATCGGATCTTCCTCTGCGGCGGCGCGCAGGCCGTGGCTGCGCTGGCCATCGGGACGCCGCTGGTGCCGCGCGTAGACGTCATCGTCGGGCCGGGCAACGCCTACGTCACCGAAGCGAAGCGGCAGCTCTCCGGAGAGGTGCGCATCGACTCGCTGGCCGGGCCGACCGAGGTCGCCATCGTCGCCGACGGCAGCGCCGACCCGCGCTTCGTTGCGGCCGATCTCATCGCCCAGGCCGAGCACGATCCGCTGGCCCTGGCCATCCTGGTCACGCACGACGGGGAGCTTGCCGAGAAGGTCCGCCGCGCCATCGACGCACAGCTTTTGGCCACGCCCAACGCCATCGCGGCCGAGTCGCTGCGGGCGCGCGGGGCGGCCGTCGTGACCGAGAGCCTCGACGCGGCTTTGGCCTTCGCCGACGACTTCGCCCCCGAGCACCTGCAGTTGATGCTCGAGGACGCAGCGGCAGCGGTGGCCAAGGTTCCCCGCGCCGCGGCGGTCTTCGTCGGACACCACTCGCCAACTCCAGTGGGAGACTATCTGGCCGGCCCCAACCACACGTTGCCCACCTCTGGCACCGCCCGCTTCGCATCTTCACTAGGCTCCGCCGACTTCGTCCGGCGGCAGAACGTCATCCAGTACGGCGAGCAGCAGCTGGCGCAGGACACGGACGCGCTGGCGGCGTTGGCTCACGCGGAAGGCCTGCACGGCCACGCCTATACGGTCGAAGTGCGGCGGAGAAAACCGTGAGCGCGCCGCCCGAGAGCTTCGTCCGCGGCACCATCCGCCCACTGGCGGCGTACGGCCCGCCGCGCAACCCGGCGAAGGTCGGGCTGCACCTCAACGAAGCGCCCTACGATCTGCCGCACGCGCTGAAGGCCGAGCTGACCAAGCTGCTGCTCGCCGCCGACTGGTCGAAGTACCCCATCACCGACGGCGCCCTGCTCGCGGAAGATCTCGCCAAGGCCTACGGCGCGGACGCCGCTGGAGTCCTGGCCGGAAACGGCTCCAACGAGCTTTTGCAGCTGCTGCTGATCGCCTGCATCGAGCCGGGCGACACGGTGGTCATCGGCACGCCCAGCTTTTCGCTCTACAAGCTGCAAGCAGAGGCCCTGGGCGCGCGCGTGATCGAGGTGCGGCTGCGCGGGGCGGACGGCTCGTTCCGGTTTCCCATCGGGGAGATCGCGCGCGCCGCGCAGAACGCCAAGCTGGTGCTGCTCGGCTCGCCCAACAATCCTACCGGCACGCAGCTGTCCAACGAAGACGTCTCGCAGCTGTGCAAGGACGTGCCGGGCCTTCTGGGCATCGACGAGGCCTATCGCGACTTCTGCGGTCAGGACTTCGCGCCGCTGCTGAAGGCCAATCCGCGGCTGGTGCTCTTCCGGACTTTCTCCAAGGCCATGGCCGCCGCCAGCTTGCGCGTGGGCTGCATGATCGGCGCTCCCGCGCTCTGCGCCGAGCTGCGCAAGGTGCAGCTGCCCTACAACCTGAGCGCGCCGTCCTGCCTGGTGGCGCGCGAGCTGATCAAGCGGCCAGAGCTGATCCGCGAGCGCGGCAAGCTGATCGTCAAGGAGCGCGAGCGGGTCGCCGAAGGGCTGCGCGAGCTGGGGCTCCTCGTCCACCCGTCGGGCGCGAACTTCCTGCTCTTCGAGCAAGAGCGCAGGCCGGCCGGCGAGCTGCACGCGGCGCTCTTCAAGCGCGGCGTCCTCATCCGCAACGTCTCCAGCGGCGAGGACTTGCGGCACGCGCTGCGGGTCAGCATCGGCGCGCCGGACAAGAACGACGCGTTTCTCGGAGCGATGAAGGCGGAGCTTTGAGCTTCTCGTTGAAAGCCGTCCGCGGCGTCATCTTCGACGTCGACGGCGTGCTGCTGGACGCACGTCCCAGCTATCACGCGGCCGCCGAAGAGGCCGCGCGGCGGGCCATCGCGCCCGTCGTCGGTGAAGAGGCAGCGCGGGCAGCGCCGTTCGAGAGTGCCGTCGAGATTGCGCAGTTCAAGGCGGCCGGCGGCTTCAACGACGACTGGGAGATGTCGCGCGCCATCGCCCTCTTGCTCTTCTTGCGAATCCGCGGCGAAGCCCCCCCGCTGGCCGAATTTCTCGCGCACGCGAAGGGCCGCGGAGTTGAGCCTTTGTATATGAAGTATCCTCATCTGCTGCTCGACGCGGCGCAGATCGCGCGCACTTGCGGGGCGCTCTACGGCGGCGCGAAGTGCAAGGAGCTGTTCGGCTTCGAAGCGCGCGACGCGGTTCCCGACGCGCCCGAGCAGGGCCTCTGGGAGAAGGAGCTCTTGCTCCCGGAACCCCTGCTGCTGGAAGCGGTGGCGGCGCGCTTTCCGCTGGCGCTCTTCACCGGCCGGAACCCCGGAGAGGCGCGCCTGGCGCTGGTTCGCTGCGCGCTGCGCATCCCTGACGACCTCTGCTGGGTGGCCGACGGAAGGCCGCGCAAGCCAGACCCGGCGGGCCTCGTCTGGCTGACCCACAAGCTGCTGAAGGGCAAACCAGGCGCGCAGGTGATCTTCGTCGGCGACACGGCGGACGACCAGGCGGCGGCGCACTCCGCACAAGACCGCGGCGCGCCGATCGTCTACGCTCACATCGAACAGCCGGGCGACACCACGCGGGTCCTCTCGCGTCTGCTCGCCGAGTCTGGAGATGCACGGGCATGAGCTCTCGCACTGGAAAAGTCGCGCGCCGTACCAAAGAAACGGACCTCAGCATCGAGGTCGAGCTCGACGGCAGCGGCGTCTCGCAGGTCACGACCGGCATCCCCTTCTTCGACCACATGCTCGAGACGCTCTCCAAGCACTCGGCCATCGACGTGAAGATCAGCTGCAAGGGCGACCTGCACATCGATCAGCACCACACCGTCGAGGACACCGGCATCGCCTTGGGCAGCGCCATCGACCAGGCCCTGGGCGATCGCAAGGGCATCGCCCGCGCCGGCTGCTTCTACTTTCCCCTCGACGAGGCGCTGGCCCGCAGCGTCATCGACCTCTCCGGCCGCAGCTTCCTGGCCTGGAACGTCGCGCTCGAGCAGGGTCCGCGCAGCGCCATGGACTTGTCGGTGCTCGAGGGTTTCTTCAAGGCCATCGCCGACAATGCGCGCGCCAACGTGCACATCGATCTCTTGACCGGCCGCGACTTCCACCACGGCGCGGAGGCCATCTTCAAGTCCTTCGCGCGGGCGCTGCGGCAGGCGGTGACGCTCGATCCGCGCACGGCCGGCAGCATTCCCAGCACCAAGGGCGTGCTGTGAAAGTGACGGTCGTCGATCTGGGCCTGGGCAACCTGGGCTCGGTGCTGCAGGCGCTCAAACGGGCCGGCGGCGAGCCCGCGCTCAGCGACGAACCTAAAGCGATCGCGAAGGCGCCGCGGGTCGTGCTTCCGGGCGTGGCTGCCTTCGGCCTGGGCATGGAGCGCGCGGCGCGGTTCAAGTCGGCGCTGCAGGACGCGCTGGCCCGCGAAGCGCCGGTGCTTGGCATCTGCCTGGGCATGCAGATCCTCTTCGAGAGCGGCGATGAAGATGGCGCGCGGCCGGGCCTCGGATTGTTGCCGGGCAGCGTGAAGAAGCTGCCGGTGGAGGTGCAGACGCCGCACATCGGCTGGCAGAAGCTGCAGCCGCGCGCGCAGAGCCCGCTCTGGCCGCACGGCTGGGCCTACTTCGCGCACTCGTACGCAGCCGACACGCCGAAAGAGCTCGTCCAGGCCACCGTCGAGCACGGCGGCACGCGCATCGCGGCGGCGGTCGGCCGGGGGACTTTGTATGGCGTGCAGTACCACCCGGAGAAGAGCGCTCGCGACGGCGAAGAGCTGCTGCGCAAGTTCCTGGCGCTGCCGGAGGCCGCTTGACGCTCTTCCCCGCCATCGACCTGCTCGAAGGCCGCGCCGTGCGCCTGCACAAGGGCGAGCGCGCGACGGCCAAGGTGTACGCCGAGGATCCGGCGGCGCAGGCTCGCGCGTTCGCGGC